>JBJOMA010000147.1:0-9038 GCA_046052625.1 Bacteroidota bacterium | reverse complement strand
CGCCGCGCCTACGGCGCTGTGACATCCCGCGCCTACGGCGCTGGGACACGCCGCGCCTACGGCGCTGGGACACGCCGCGCCTACGGCGCTGGGACATACCGCGCCTACGGCGCTGTGACATTCCGCGCCTACGGCGCTGGGACACGCCGCGCCTACGGCGCTGGGACACGCCGCGCCTACGGCTGTGACATTCCGCGCCTACGGCGCTGTGACATGCCGCGCCTACGGCGCATTTACGGCTGTAAAACAAATTAAAAAAAACCGACTTCCTCTTTAGCTTAAGAGGGCTTTTATATTCACCTGCTTTGATGATAAAGGATCTTTCCGGCTACGATTCTCAAGGCGAGTCATTCACAGCCGAATCCGATACGCCGTACTCAGCTTGATAAAAATTCCGTCCCCCATGTCATTCTCTGAAAAATAGCTCCTGCTGTCCGCGCCGGCTCGTAGCTTCCGCGCTATGCCGTAGCCCGGTTCCACGGTGACACACCAGTTCCGGACGGGATAAATATCGACATACAAGGAGAATTGATTGTCGTCCACCCTCACGAAATTTCCGTCTTCGAGACGGAAGCTGTTGGTCAGTGCACGGAATGTAACTCCGCCGTACCAACGGTTGCTCCACCGGTGTTCATACGTGAACCGTCCGGGCAGCAGACCAAATAGATAATCGTTCGTGCCGAGCTTCCAGTCTGCACCCAGCAACGGCCAGACAAAAAGCCCGAAGAATTCCTCATTTAAGTAGACGCCGGCACGGATTTTCATTTGCGGATTCACAGCATACGAGACGAATGAGACGCCACCGAGTTGTATAGTATTATCCTTGAACATCTGCTCTCCGTTCGTGCGAATGATCGGCGTTACATTCAACGACCACCGATCATCCAACGGCAGCATGAGTCCGACGGGTAACGCGATGCTCCGTACATTCGGTAAGAACTCCTTGTTTTCTCCATGGTCGATGTTCCAGGATTCATAAAAGGGGCTCAGTAACAGGAAGGTGTTTTCTTTCAGTCGTAGAGGCAGATCGCTGCCTGCATAGACATGCGTGAAAGGTGTGGCATAGGAATCCTTACTGCGAAATCCGGTGGTATGCCGGATCTGGAAAGGGTCTATGTAAGGTTGCGCATCCAGCGACAGGGTAGTCAGAAGACACGTCAGCGTTAAAAGCGAATTCAGCCGGTGTTTACAGATCATTTGAATCTGTTTATTTATTAATGCTGAAAAATCGTTTCCGACGTTCCCAGGCGGAAAGCAAGCGGCTGACGGCCCCCATCCATTTCGGGGTTTCGGTAACCTGATTCTTTTCTTTTATGTTGAGCATCTCTTCTTCCGGAATCGTCTCGTCGAACATCTCTTCCATGATCTTTCTGACTGAATTCTCCACCAAGCCCCGGAAAGGGATCCGTGCCATCATGCCATAAACAGCAGCATTCCCTTTTGCCGTCAGTTCTTTGTGCTCCGATGCATATGCGACCGCTTGCCGCAAGTCTTCGAGATACTCGTCAATGAACGGAAGATTCGTGGGCAGTACAGTCAGGTGGATGCAGTCCGGAAACTGCTGTCGGTCCATCACCCAACCTTTTTCCTCAAGCCGGTCGGCTACTGCGAAAATGTCAGGTCGATTACTGATGGTAGTATAAGAGAGGATGTTCATGCAGGGATCCCCGACTATGGCTATACCCGGAATGGAGGATAGTCCTGTGCGGAGTTTTTTAGCTCCGTCCATCAGTTTCCGGGCCATTGCCAAGTAGCCGTCTTTCCCGAGGTGCCTCATGCCTGCCCATGCGGCCGCAATCGGACCGCCCGGCCTGGTACCCATGAGTGTAGGGGATATGTATATTCCCCCGGGAAAATCGGTACTTACGAAAAACTGATGATGCATCAGTTTCATGTTCCGGTACATTAATACTGATGCGCCTTTTGCTCCGAAGCCGAACTTGTGCACGTCAGCCGAAATGGAAGTGACACCGTCGACTCTGAAATCCCATTTCGGTATCGAATGCCCGAGCTGTTCCACCCACGGTAGCATGAAGCCGCCGATGCACGCGTCCACATGCAAGGGGAGCCGGTGACGGGCTGCCAGATCTGCGATGGCTTCTACCGGATCGAGCACTCCGTTGGGATAACTCGGCGCCGATGCCAGCAGCAGGATGGTGTTTTCACTTATCAGTTTATCCATTTCCGCCGGCTGCCCTCGTCTATTCTCATCCACCGGAGCTTTGAGCAGGTGCAAGCCGAACATCTCAGCCGCTTTGTCGAAGGCAGGATGAATGGTGGCCGGTGCTACTACTTCGTACCGCTTTGCATGCGGCATGGCCTTCTTGGCCCGTTGTCGGTAGCAGAACATCGCCGCAAGGATACTTTCCGTACCGCCGCTCGTCATTACGCCCACACCTCCTTCACTTGAGTGCAACATTTTCAACGTCATTTGCACTACCTCCTGTTCCATTGTATGCAGGCTTTTGAAGGCCAGCGGGTTCAGGTAGTTGGTACTGAACAGCTCGTTGGAAGCTGATTTCAGCAGGTTGTCGTGCTCTTCATCGGCGTAATAGACAAGGCTCCAGACTCTGCCGCTTTTCCAGTCTGCATCGTCTTTCCGCATGGCCTGAATCTGGTTCAACAGCAGTTCCGGCGATTCGCCTTTATCCGGCAATGTGGCAGTGGTCTTTTGCGTTTTCACGGGTGAACAGTTTGAATGTTGCCTTGTTTTTTCACGCGCCACAACATCACGAGTCCGATGGTGAACCAAACTGCGAGTGCAAAGATGGAATTACGCATGCTGCCGGTAAGATTGTCCAGGTACCCCCAAAGCACGAGCCCGCACATCATGGCGGTTTTCTCGCACACATCGAAAAAGCTGAAATAACCTGCATTGTTCTCCGTCTTGGGAATCATCTTTGCATAGGTAGAACGGGCAAGCGATTGGATTCCGCCCATGACCATGCCGATGAAGAATGCAGCGATGTAAAAGTCCAGCGAGGACTCGATGAAATAACTTCCGGCACAAATGAGGATCCATACCGCAACCGCGATCATCAACGCCGTCAGATTACTCGTTCTTTTCGATAGGTAGGCGAAAAGGAAAGCGCCGCCGATGCCCAGATATTCGAGGAGCAAAACTGTTATAATAAGTTGCGTGATTCCAAGGTGGATCTCTTTTTCGCCGAACGATGCTGCCATGAACATTACCGTTTGTACACCCATGATGAAGAAAAAGAAGGCGAAAAGGTAGAGTCTTAACGGTCGCTGTTCACGGAGTCGCTTCCAGATCTTTGACAGTTCCCGGTAGCCGTTCAGCAAACGGTTCTTTCCGGGTTTTGGCGAATAAAGGCCTTTTGGGAGGACATGAAATGGTATTTGCGCAAATCCCAGCCACCACAGGCCGGTTGCAAGAAAGGAGAGGCGAGGAAGCAAGGTGTCATCGCCAATTCCGAGCGCTTTCTGATTGAGGATGAAAGCCAGGTTGAGAAGTAAAAGTGTAGTAGCGCCGATGTAGCCGAACGCATAACCGCGGGCGCTGACTTTGTCTTGCCGGTCTTCCGTGGAAATTGATGGGAGATAGGCGTTGTAGAATACGATGCTTCCTGAATAACCCACAGTGGCCAACAGCATCCCGGCCAAGGCCAAATGGACCATTCGATAAGTGTCGAAGAAAAAAAGAAACATGCAGCCGATCGCCCCGAGATAGCAGAAAGCTTTCATGTAATTGCGATGATTTCCGGTGTAATCCGCGATGGAAGAAAGTAGCGGGGAAATCAAGGCTACGATGCCGAAAGCGATTCCCAAATTGATGGAGTAGGCGGCTGTGTTCTCGATGGTAAACCACCCCAAGTCGAGTTTGGTTGAACCGTTCACCCTTGTCACGGAATTATAATAAGCCGGAAAGATCGCAGAAGTGATGACCAACGCGTATGCCGAGTTCGCCCAGTCATACATCGCCCATGCATTGATAGTGCGGCGCTCATTCTTGACCGGAAGATGCGAAGTCGAACCAGATTTCATGCCGGTTTAAAATAATATTCAAAGGCTTAAAATGTCGTCACAGAGAGATACTTCTGAATCTTATGAAGAATCTGCAGGTAGCCGGAGTTCATTCGAACGAATCTATGGTATACCTTACAGTTCAGTCGCTGACAGATGTCAATACTGAAAAGTGATTTATATCAGGTCGGTATTTCCCGGAAAGGATAGTTCTGTGTAAAGGAATTTGCATTCCGTTAGATAATCGTATTTAAACTGCATCATAAATAGTGCTTGTTATCGGTTCCCTTGAATGTTGTACCGAACATTCCCTCCCTTTTTCATAGATTTGAGTCATGTTCAAGGTAATCGTCACCGGTGCGACCGGCATGGTAGGAGAAGGCGTCATGTATGAATGCCTTAAGTCGGAATCGGTCAGCGAAGTGCTGATCATCAACCGGCGTCCGAGCACGTTCTCCCATCCGAAACTCAAGCAGATCATTCATGCCGACTTCTTCAATCTGAAACCCGTCGAAGAGCAGCTGAAAGGATATGATGCCTGCTTCTTCTGTCTGGGTGTCACTTCAATCGGCAAAAGCGAAAAGGAGTATTCCAAGGTCACGCATGACCTGACCTTGCATGTCGGAGAAACGCTCTCCCGGCTCAATCCCTCCATGGTTTTCTGTTACATTTCCGGTGCCGGCAACGACCTTTCGGAAAAAGGCCGCCTGATGTGGGCGAGGGTCAAAGGACGAACGGTGAACGATCTTTCACAGCTTCCCCTCAAAGCGGTCTATGATTTTCGTCCGGCTATGATCGAACCCGTCAAAGGGCTGAAGAACACCCTGAAGTTCTACAACTATATCGGCTGGGCTTTTCCGATCCTTTATCGCTGGTTTCCGGACATGGTCTGCAAACTCGGGGATATCGGGAAAGCAATGATCAATGTGCTGGACAAAGGGTATGACGGACGTTTGTTGGAGGTGAAGGACATCAAACGTGTAGCTGCTAACCGAGAGTGAAAAGGTATATACATGCTTCCTCGCTCTTGTTGATGTTCTCGATGAGCATTAGGACAGTCTGTGCGCAGACCGGCACGTATTTTCCGATTCCCGATTCCGGTGTTGTCTGGAATTTCCGGGAAACTTCCGGTTGGTGCGGTTCGACAGCTGATTACTCCATAATTACCGACGGTGATACGCTCATTAACAGTGTGACGTACCGGAAGCTTTTCACACTGTATGTGCTTTCCGCAAATCCTTCGTGTTTTCAAAGCTCCGTCGGATATCGCGGTGCATTCAGAAATGACTCGGCCGACCGTAGCGTCTATTATTTGCCACCCTTGGATTCTGTCGAACACCTGCTCTACGATTTCACGTGGCAGCAGGGAGATACCATCCAGGGTTGGCTTCGCTCCAACGGGATCTCTCCTGCGGTAATTGACCGTGTCGACTCCGTACTCGTTGGTAATCATTACCACCGAAGGATTCAAATCGACTGCTATGATGTCGATCTGATAGAAGGGGTCGGTTCCACTTACGGTCTGATTACAGGTCTTCCGGGCTGCGTGACCGACGTTAATGACATTCGGCTCGAGTGTTTCAGCGTCAACGGCCAGCCCCTTTATCCGGATACGGTATCAAGTTGCTTCCCGGTCAATTCAACAGACGGCCCCGAGCAACAACCAATTGCTGTTTATCCGGCCCCTGCTTCAGGTCCGATCCGCATACGCGTCCCTGATTCAGGTGTCTATTATTTGCAGCTGGTGGATGAGACGGGAAAGTGTATTTATAGGAATACTGTTGAACTTGTTGCCGGCGTCGAAGCGATTATCGAAACCGTTGATCTTCCTTCCGGTGTCAGCGGGTTATTACTTACGGATAAGAGTTCCGGCAGTATGTTCAGTAGAAAGGTTGTAATCCTGCATTAACGGACGGTAATTCAGATAGAAAACCTATTGCAATGCCAGACACTTCAGTCAAGAATCCTTCCGTTGACATATATCTTGCCGATGGTTGCGGGCGTTGCTCCCTGAGGGCCACACCGGCGTGCAAAGTGAATAAGTGGCGTACCATCCTGAAGCGCCTGAGGATGATCGCACTGAGTGCCGGACTGAAAGAGGAACGCAAATGGGGCGTTCCGTGTTATACGTATGAGGGGAAAAATGTAATCATGCTGGGTGCTTTCAAAGAATACGCATCCATCATGTTTTTCAAGGGAGCCTTGCTGGAAGATACAGCTGCTATCATGGTCCGTCAGACGGAAAACGTGCAGGCTACCCGTCAGATACGGATCACTACTCTGGCCGGAATAACACCTCTAGAGAAAACGATCAAGGAATACATCCAATCCGCAATCGCTTTGGAGAAGACGGGAGCGAAGGTCACTTACAAGAGAACCTCTGACTATCCCGTTCCTGAAGAGCTCCGGCAGGCTTTCATTGAAAACCCGGAACTGAAGAGCGCATTTGAAGCGCTTACTCCCGGTCGGCAGAAAGGTTATCTGTTGTTTTTCGCCGGAGCTAAGCAATCGCAGACGCGATTCGGCCGTATCACGAAGTCCACGCAGCGCATACTTTCGGGAAAAGGATTACACGACTGACCGGATTCCCTCCGGACTTTTATTCCGCGAAATCGACTTCCGCCATCACGGCACAATGGTCCGAGGGCCAGCGTCCGTTGGCTAAACGTTCGTCGAGGCAACGGTAGTTTTTCACCTCCATGCCGATCGTCCAGATATAATCGATGCGTTTGGCGGGCGCTTCCTCCATCTTGAATCCGTTGAAAGTTCCGTCAGAACCGATACCCGGGTTGACGGTCGCTTCATGAGCATCTGCCAGCCCCTCGAACAAGGTCAGCCGGCTGTCTATGAGTTGTGCATACGCCTTGTCATCCGGTGTCAGGTTGAAGTCTCCCATCAGTACAACGGAAAGATTCGATGCCATCTCTTCCGTTCGACCTTCCACATACGCATCACATTTCTCCCGAATGAAGGCGGTCAGTTGTCTGATGCTGTTATTCCTGGCAAGGACGCCTTCATGGTCCAGATGCGTATTCAATACCAGGAGCTGCCGGTTGGTTGATTTGATTTTCAACAAGAGCCAGCAACACATCCTGTTGCAAGCCGCATCCCATCCATTGCCGGGATGGTCCGGATTTTCGGAAAGCCAGAAGTAACCCTGCTCTAGGAGCATGAAGCGTTTTTCATTGTAGAACAAAGGGGCGAATTCTCCGGCGGCAGCTCCGTCATCTCTTCCTACACCGACGAATGCGTAACCCGGAAGGGACTTTCGTATATCTGACAACTGATTCGAAAGCACCTCCTGAAAACCTGCAAGATCCGGTCCGGCTTTTCGTACGACATTCATTAGTCCGGCTTTCCGTAATTCCCACCGGTCGTCACCATCATCCGGATTGTCATATCGGATGTTATAAGTCAATGCCTTTATGGACTGTGAATGGCCTTGAATTGAAATATTCAGTAGAATCAGTAGTAGGAATAGTTGTCGCATGATGGGAGGTTCCGGTGAATCGAAGTTAATCAATCCGGAATCATCCTGCCATGATGAAGTCCTGCATTTCACGGAAACCGGTATCCGTTAGGAATTTCCGGATGGATTCACGCACGTCCCTTTTGGAAATCAGATTGATGACGAAACTTTCCCGGTGCTCGGCCAAGTCAGCGGCCGGAATGAATGGCAGATCAGAAGTGCTGCGCGGCACCACGTCCGTCACGGCTGCAATCGGAACACCTTCCAGTCGAAGCCGCTCGATCCGTCCACGTATATGGCGACTTCCGCCGCAAACGATCACCGGGCGAATTGGATCTACATGTAACTCCAACCAGTTCTTAAGGTACTTAACCTTTACGGAAAAGAAGGCTTCTTCGGAGTAATTCATATGAGTACGGCTCAGTCTGTTGTTCCGGTCGCGCCAAGTCAGCAAGACTTCCGGCAATTTCTCGAAACGGACGCCGGCATTCATCCAGCGAAGCCAGAGCTCATAATCTTCCGGCAGTGAATCTGTGCTGTAAGTGCCATGGATTTCGAACAGCTCTCTTCTTGCCATGACGGACGGATGCGATACCGGCGATTCAATGAAACGGTTAGCCGCGTGCTGACCGGCGGTCAGTACTTCGTTCTGCCACGCGACGAATAACCGAAATCCTTCGTTTCCAGAGTGCGAAGGTTCAACCGAGGTCCGGGTGGCCAGTACGCCGATTCCCGAATGCTCTTCCAGGTATTCCGACTGTTGTTTCAGCCGTTCGGGATGCGCTAAGTCGTCGGCATCCATCCTGGCGATGAACTTGCCTTTAGCTTGTCCGAGTCCGTAGTTCAGTGCGTATGAGATGCCTTTCTTCTTTTCTTGCAATAGCTTGCAGCGCGGATCCAGACGGCAAGCCGCTTCAGCGATGCCCACAGTCGGTGCATCTGACGCGTTGTCGATCAGTAACAGTTCGAATTCAGGGTGCGACTGACGGAGAATGCTGTCGATCGAATCTTTCAACAGCTCACGTTCGTCTGTGAACGGAAGCAGCACTGAAATCATTGAAGTAGGGAAGTGTCGTGAAGTATGCTGTTTAACCTTAAAAGAGATGCCATTGTTCTCATGCCAATTTCATTTACGAAACGGCAGCAGGGTGTGAATATGGATTCGGTACGTCAGTCCTTTGCGGACGATTTTCAATTCCGTTTTCTCCGATTGCCAGGTGCTGCAGTGCAGTTCGCTGAAGAATTCCCTGGCTAAATGCCGGTCCGGTTCGCTGATGATGACAGTCGCTCCTGATTGAAGCCAGTTTTCGAAGGCTGTCATCAGCGGTTCGAACATTCTTCTTTCGTAGGCGATGTCAGAGGCCAGGATCACATCGGCAGCGGTTGCCGTTTCCTCGCTTCTCCAATCCAGCAGTTGTGATTTGCAGGGCGTGCCGTGGTTGAGCGTCCAATTATGTATTGCTAATTCCAACGGGGCCTTTAGGTAATCGGTAAGTACCACACGGTCGGTCCATTTTCCGGCGACGATTCCGGGGAGCCCCAGTCCACAGCCGATTTCCAATACTTTTTTGCCGCTGAAAAGTTC
>JBJOMA010000146.1:0-6009 GCA_046052625.1 Bacteroidota bacterium | reverse complement strand
CATCGATGAGAGCGAGACCGTAGCAACGGGACTGACACTTGATGAGATCAGAAGCCGTTCCTTTTACCGGATCCTTCAAGGCAGAAGGTCCGCCCGCTGATCACTCTGCCACTACTTTTCGCCTGACACGTATCAGACGTGCCAGGATGCTGATGGCAATCTCTTCCGGCGTCTCGGCTCCGATTTCCTCACCCATCGGCATGTCCACACGCGCCAGCTCTTCCGGAGTGGCGGAAAGCCCTTCAGAGAACAGCTTTCGCGTCATCTCCACCTTTCGCTCGCTACCGATCATACCCAGATAGGCATGCGGCTTTCGCAGACAAAAGGCGAGTATCTCACGATCGTACGGATGACTGTAAGTCATGATGGCGATATATGTACGGTCGTTGAAAGGAAGCAGCGGCAATGCCTCCGAATGATGCAGATTCAGTTTGTTCACCCCTTGCGTTCTGATCTGATCGATGTATTCCTTCCTGTCGTCGATCACGAACACTTCGAATCCAAGTTTAGAGGCATGTGCAGCAAGGGCCTGACCGGTATGACCGGCACCGAAGACAAATAAGCGTTCTTTTTCCATGAGTGGTTCGATGAAGATATCGACACTGCCTCCGCAGCACATGCTGTGCTCGTGCAACAGGTCATGACGACGTAAGACAGCACGTTCTTGAGCAATGACCTGCAATGCTTCACGTATGACGACCCTTTCCAGTTCACCGCCACCGATCGTCCCGGAAATGGAGGCATCCGGAAAAACGAGCATGCGGGCACCGACCGAACGAGGAGTTGAACCGCGAGTCTGCACGATCGTACATAAAGCAGCTTTCGAGCCGCTCTTTCTCCATTCCTCCAATAAGGCCGAGAGTTCCATGCGTTGAAAACAAAGTTAATGAATCAGATGCTGGAAACACTTGAACCACGACTGCATGGAATCCGGAAGAGTTATATTTACAGAAACTTCACCGAATGGAACAGGAAAAGGAATCCCCGATGAAAGAGGCCATCCGACTGGCCAAGAAAGGTCTGGACTCGGATGCCGGCGGACCATTCGGTTGCGTGGTTGTCAAGGACGGCATCATCGTGGGCAAAGGATGCAATAGCGTCACATCCACCAACGATCCTACGGCGCATGCCGAAGTAGTAGCCATACGGGATGCCTGCCGGAACCTGAACACCTACCAATTGGAAGGATGCGAAGTGTACACCAACTGCGAACCGTGTCCGATGTGTCTCGGAGCGATCTACTGGGCGCGTCCCGCTAAAGTCTTTTTTGCAAACACCCGTCATCAGGCTGCAGCGGCAGGATTCGACGACGCATTCATTTATGAAGAGATTGTCATCGACCCTTCAGCTCGGAAAATCCCCATGCTGCATGTCCCGGACGAGGAAGCGATGCAGGTATTCCGCGATTGGGTCGCCAAACCCGACAAGAAATTATACTGAATCAGCAGACTGCAGGCAGACTGTCAAAGGGAAAGGACTTCAAATCGAAGCCTCACCCAAGAGTACGACCGGGTTTTCCAGTAAACCCTTGAAGGTGCGCAGGAAATCGGCTCCTGTAGCGCCGTCTACCACCCGATGGTCGCAGCTAAGCGTCACTTTCATTTCGTTACCGGGTACCACCTGGCCGTTCTTCACGACGGCCTTCTGGAAGATACCGCCGACGGCGAGGATGCAGGCATCCGGAGGATTGATGATCGCAGTGAACTCCTCGATCCCTTTCATCCCGAGGTTGGAAATGGTGAAAGTATTACCTTCCCAATCAGAAGGCTGGAGTTTCTTCTCTTTTGCCTTGGAGGCGTAGGCCTTGACTTCGGCATTGATCTGGCGCAGGGTCTTTGAATCCGCGAAGCGGACGACCGGCACCAACAATCCCTCATCTACGGCGACGGCTACACCGATATTGACATGGTGATTCGTGCGGATCTTATCCCCCAGCCAGGAGGAATTCACCTTCGGATGCTGACGAAGCGCAACCGCTGCCGCCTTGATGACAAAATCATTGAAAGACACTTTGGAACCGGTCACCGCGTTGATGCTTTCACGTGCGGACATGGTCGCATCCATGTCGATCGTGACGGTCAGGTAGAAATGCGGTGCCGTGAATTTGCTTTCGCTGAGTCGGCGAGCGATGGTCTTGCGCATCTGGCTGATCGGCTGCTCCTCGAACGACTCTTGTGTAAGTGCGGTCGGACTGACGGCGGAACCTCCAGAGACGAACTGTCCGGGTTTGAACCAGTCGATATCACGTTTTACGATCCGACCGTGGTCGCCGGAGCCGAGCACTTGCCGCAGATCGATGCCTCGTTCTCCGGCAAGACGGCGTGCCAGCGGTGACGCTTTCAACGCACCGTCCGATGGGACAACAACCGGTGCAGCGATCGTCGGAACCGGAGCAGCTGCGGGTTTCACTACCGGAGCCGCTTCGACCTTGGGAGTGACAGGTGCAGGAGCCGGGGCAGGTGCAGTAGCCGCCGCCGGGGTAGGCGCAGCAGCGACAGCAGGGGCCTGTGAAGCAGCGTTCTCAAGGAGCGCTTTGAAATCTTCACCGGGCTTGCCCAGAATGGCCAGGACCGAATCGACCGGCGCTCCTTTACCTTCCTCGATACCGATGTAGAGCAGCGTTCCCTCCTGATAGGATTCGAATTCCATCGTCGCCTTGTCCGTCTCGATCTCCGCGACAACGTCTCCGGGCTTAATGGAATCTCCGACCTTCTTGTGCCATTTTGCAACAACACCTTCGGTCATCGTGTCACTCATCTTGGGCATTCTTACGATTTCTGCCATGGTCTGTAGATACTATCGGTTGATTAGGCTTAACTAAAAACGGTTCAATCCTTGATGTACGGATAATCCTGCTGGACATACACATCCGTGAAAAGTTCGGAAGGGTCCGGCCAAGGTGATTCTTCGGAGAACTGCACACTGTCTTCGACGATATCACGCACTTTGGCATTAATCACCTCAATCTCCGCATCGGTGGCGTATTTTTTCGACTGGATGGTCTTGAGGACCAATTCGATCGGGTCTTTCTGCTTGTAGGCCTCCACCTCATCCTTGCTGCGATATTTGGCCGGGTCGCTCATGGAATGTCCCTTGTACCGGTAGGTATTCAATTCCAACAGATACGGGCCTTTCCCTTGGCGGGCGTGATTGACGGCACGCTCCATCGCTTCGTGTACCGTTTCGACTGTCATTCCGTCGACCGGCTCCGAAGGCATATCGTAAGCGAGTCCGAGTTTGTAGAGCTCAGTGACGTTACTGGTACGCTCGACCGAGGTACCCATTGCATAATTATTGTTTTCAATCACGAAAATCACCGGCACCTTCCATGTCATGGAGATGTTGAAGGTCTCGTGTAATGCACCCTGACGGACAGCCCCGTCACCCATGTAGCAGACGGTCACTGCGTCGGTGCCGCGGTACTGGTCGGCAAAAGCGATGCCTGCACCCAGCGGAATCTGTCCGCCCACGATACCATGCCCGCCGAAGAAACGGTTCTTTGCATCGAACATGTGCATGGAACCGCCTTTGCCTTTGGAACAGCCGGTCGCCTTGCCATAGAGTTCCGCCATTACGGCACGGGCGGAGGTGCCCTTACCCAAGGCATGCGCGTGATCCCGGTAGGCAGTGATCATATTGTCAGTGGGCCGCAAAACGCTCATCGCTCCGGCTACGATCGCTTCCTGGCCGATGTACAGGTGACAGAACCCTTTTATTTTCTGCATTCCGTACAGCTGACCGGCCCGCTCTTCAAACCTGCGCATCAGCAGCATCTGCTCGTACCAGTTGAGGTAATGTTCTTTCGTGAATTTGGACTTCGCCATCGTTGAATTAAAACAGGACGGCAAAGATAACTTTTCCGCGTGATTCAGGGTAGTGCAGAGAGCCGCTCAGCTTCATCTTAAATGTCTTTATTTCAAGCCTTTAAGTACTGTCCGGAATTGACTATCTTCGCGCTTCATTTACCCTGATGAAAAAGATACAAATGGTCGACCTGGTCGGCCAATACGAAAAGATACAGCCGGAGGTGGACCAAGCGGTGCTGGACGTGATCCGTTCCGCCGCATTCATCAACGGTCCGGAAGTGAAGTCGTTTCAGACGGAACTGGAGCAGTACCTTGGCGTGAAACACGTCATCCCATGCGCCAACGGTACAGACGCGCTGCAGATCGTCATGATGGCACTCGGACTTCAACCGGGCGATGAAGTAATCACGGCTGATTTCACCTACGTGGCCACTGCCGAGGTGATCGGTTTGCTGAAACTCAAACCGGTGTTGGTCGATGTGAACCGCGAAACATTCACCATAGACGTTCAGGCTGTTGAGCGTGCCATCACGCCACGCACGAAAGCGATCGTGCCCGTCCACCTTTTCGGACAATGCGCACCGATGGAAGAGCTGATGCAGCTGGCCCGGAAACACAACCTCTTCGTCATTGAGGACAACGCACAAGCCATCGGAGCCGATTATCATTTCTCCGACGGCAGCCGCAAGAAAGCCGGCACCATCGGTACCGCGGGCTGCACGTCTTTCTTCCCCTCCAAGAACCTGGGCTGTTATGGTGACGGCGGAGCCGTTTTCACGAACGACGATGAGCTGGGCAAGAAGATCCGCATGATCGCCAATCACGGTCAATCCGTGCAGTACTACCACGATGAGATCGGAGTCAATTCCAGACTGGACAGTATACAAGCCGCCATACTTCGGATCAAATTACGCCATCTGGACGGCTATGCGGCCGCCCGCAGAAGTGTCGCAGACTTTTACGACCGCGCCTTTAGCGGTAACAGCAAAGTGACTACTCCGAAACGCGCTGCCTGGTCAGATCACGTCTTTCACCAATACACGATGATCCTGAACGGCCCCGACCGCTCAAAACTCCGCGAATTCCTGGCAGAAAAAGGTATTCCGGCCATGATCTATTATCCGGTACCGTTGCATCTCCAGAAGGCTTACCGGGACGATCGTTACAAATCCGGAGACTTCCCTGTCACCGAATGGCTGTGCGCGAATGTCTTGTCCCTGCCTATACATACGGAAATGGATGAGTCGACATTGAACTACATCGCATCCAACGTACTTGAATTCCTTTCCAACAACTGATCGTTCCCAATCATGAAAATCGCAGTCGTAGGAACGGGTTATGTAGGTCTGGTGACAGGAACCTGCTTCGCAGAAACCGGCAACCACGTGACCTGCGTGGACATCGACGCCGGAAAAGTAGCGCGGATGCAAAAGGGTGAAATCCCCATTTACGAGCCGCACCTCGACTCGCTTTTCGAACGGAACATCCGACAGGGCCGTCTAAGTTTCACTACCGACCTTTCTTCCGGCGTGAAGGATGCCGCGGTCATTTTCCTGGCATTACCCACTCCGCCCGGCGAAGACGGATCTGCGGATCTGAAATATGTACTGAAAGTAGCTGACGAACTGGGGCACCTGCTGACCGATTACAAAGTCATTGTCAATAAAAGCACCGTACCTGTCGGAACTGCGGATAAAGTCCGTGCAGCCATAGCCGGCAACTGCAAGACCGAATTCGATGTCGTCTCCAATCCGGAGTTCCTCCGCGAAGGATTCGCCGTCGATGACTTCATGAAACCCGACCGCGTCGTTATCGGCACCGGCTCTTCGCGTGCCCGGGAAGTCATGAGTGAATTGTATGCACCTTTCGTGCGTCAGGGAAACCCGATCTATTTCATGGACGAGCGCTCCTCCGAGCTGACCAAGTACGCCGCGAATGCATTCCTCGCCATGAAGATCACTTTCATGAACGAGATTGGAAACCTGTGTGAGCGGGTCGGGGCCAATGTGGACCAGGTCCGGATCGGCATCGGTTCGGACGACCGGATCGGTAAGCGGTTCCTGTTTGCCGGCATCGGTTACGGCGGCAGCTGTTTCCCTAAAGACGTGCAGGCCCTGAAGAAGATCGCAGAAGACGCGCACTACGACTTCAGCATCCTGCAGGCCGTCATGGATGTGAACGAACAACAGAAACTCGTCCTAAT
>JBJOMA010000145.1:0-4198 GCA_046052625.1 Bacteroidota bacterium | reverse complement strand
ATGAAAGCAGGTAGCAGGAACATATCGAGATCGAACCTGCCGGAGGAAGGATTCGGATAGACACTGAAATTAAAAACCCTTTCCGTCTCACTGATGCCTACGGGGGACTGACAGGTGTTGGATGTCAACAACGTCGGCTTATAGGAACTCATGGCATTGAGCATCCGGAGCGACTGCTGGTTGGTGAACATATTGAGACAGACATCGTCGCAGTAATCCATATAATTCATGAACTGTACACCGTTGCCGGAAGTAGCACAGTTGTCATACAAGGGAAAAGTAGGACAACCGTAGTTCTCACCACCTTGGTTCGGCGTATCACCACAGAAGTCGGTACCTGTACATGTACCGAAATCATCTCCCCAGATGTGAGAAAGCCGGAAGCAATGGCAGATTTCGTGGACGGTCGTCCGCCCGAGGTTGTAAGAAGGCTGCAACGAACCTACCCTGCCGAAGGCATTGTACTGGATGACGAGTCCGTACGTCGGGGATACTGCAGCGGTCGGAAACTCACCGTAACCAAGTACACCACCGCTTAAGTTGCATACCCAGATATTGAGATACCTTGAAGGATCCCATGGATCCAAGCCGCCGGAGGAATAGCGCTTCACATTGTCATTAGTACTGAAGGAAGACACCGTCGTATTACGTCGCTCGATTCCATTGGTGGGATTCCCGTTGGTATCGACCTGCGCCAGACAGAAACGGAACGGAGTCGCTACGGCAACCGGCTTGAAAACAGCCGGCGTATTTCCGGTATCAGCGTTCAGGCGAGCGAAATCCTCGTTGAGTGCGTCGATCTGGGACTGGATCTGTTGATCAGAAATGTTCTGTCCGACATTTCTCCAGACGACGTGGACGACGACCGGAATCGTATAGATCATTTCAGCCTGGCGCTGAGCGCTGCCACGAAGGGCCATCTGTTCCAGATCCTTATTCTCCTGCTCAAAACGCTGCCGCAACATCGGATCAGCAGCCAGGCGTTCATTCCAGTATTCGACCGTGGCACACCGCTTGACAGCAGGTTCAGATGCACTTGCACCAAACATTAACAGAGAGGTAAAGAGGATGGCAAGAAAATAGCGGACTGACATGTGTAATTCTTATTTGCGATAAAGATACCAAATAAGAGCTATTCCTATGTGAAAACTCGTTGAATCCGGCCCGGGCAGCGCCGGGCATCTGGTCCTGAAAAATAATTTCAGTCGCCACTTCTTCTTGTCATTGCCTTCCGAAATTCAATGAAATCAAGTTCTTCAACCGTACCCGGCGTCCACGAGGAGAGGTCCAGAGATCCTATCCTGCAACGCAACAGTCGAAGCGTGGGAAAGCCTACGGCTGCCGTCATTTTCCGGACCTGTCGGTTCTTTCCTTCAGTCAGAGAGATTGAAATCCAAGAGGTTGGAATACTTTTACGGAAACGGACCGGCGGCAAACGTTCCGGAAGTAGTGCCGGCTCTTCGATTTTTTTTGCTACACATTGATTCGTTTTATAGGAACGTCCGTCGACTGAAATGAGCACTCCGGAGGATAGGGATTTCAACGCATCTTCGGTCACCTCGCCTTCCACCTGGACCAGATACTCACGTTCATGCGCCTTGGAGGGATCGAGCAACGCGGAAGTCTGTTTTCTGTCGTTCGTAAGTAAAAGCAAGCCTTCGCTGTCCGCATCCAGCCTTCCCACAGGATATACATCTTTCGGAAATTGGAAACCCAGATCCGCAAGGACCGGGCGTTCACCTTCCCTGGAGAACTGCGACATCATACCGAAAGGTTTGTAGACGGAGAAATAGCGGAATCTTCTGGCCTCTTGCATGGCAGCAAAATCGGATAAAACCGGAGATTGCCTACCTTTGCAATTCGTAAAATGCGAACAATGAACCGTCCCAATTTCAAAAGCAGCCTGTTGGCGACGGTCTTCTTATTATCCCTTTTACCCGGTCCGCTAATCCACGAATTGATCAATCATCATGATCATTGCGTGGTGCATCTTTCGCCGGGCAAAGAGGATGTGATCGGATCCATGCACCGACATTGTGAACTGCTGCAGCTGGAGGGACCTGTTTACCTTAACATTATCAATGATGCGCTCGACGGTCCGGACATCCTGAATCCGGAATTACGGACACTATCTACCTCGTCCTGCTTTTACCAATCATCTTCTCCTAGTCTGCTGAGAGGCCCTCCAGGAACGCGGGCCTGATTTTTTTCATGTCGCTGCTGCGACGTTTTTCCAACTTCTTTAAATCAGCAAATCAGCATGAAAAGACTTCTGCTTACGGCGGTTGTCTCTGCTTTCAGCTTCGCATCTTTCGGACAATTGCAGGGTACCGTCATTGATAAAACAACACTGGAACCACTTCCCGGTGCTACTATACTGCTGCCTGAATTGAAACAGGCGGTTACGACAGACGAAAAGGGACACTTCGTTTTCCCAAAAATAAACAAGGGAAAATTCCTTGTACAAGTCCGGCTGCTCGGCTATTCAGGACAGACGCGAATCATCGATGCGTCGTTACGGCAGCAAGGGGACTTTGAATTGGAAGCCAGCATCATTGAAAAAAACGAGGTGACCATCACCGGCTCACCATTCATCAGCGACAACCGGAAAATGCCGTTACCGGTAGTTCCGATAGACAGGCTCCAGTTAACCGAAGCGGCTACCGACAACCTCATCCAATCGTTGGCCGCGGTGCCCGGCGTTTCCGTGATTAGTACCGGCAACGGAATCGCCAAACCGGTGATCCGCGGGCTCGGCTACAACCGGGTCCTGGTCATCAATCAGGGCGTCCGGCAGGAAGGGCAGCAATGGGGCAGCGAGCACGGAACGGAAATAGACCAATTCGCGGCTGACCACGTCGAAATACTGAAAGGACCCGCCTCGTTGGAGTACGGTTCCGATGCATTGGGCGGTGTCATTCATGTACTTGAACCGGTTCCGCCACCTGCAGGCTCGCTGCGCGGGATGCTGAACAGCCAATTCGCATCCAACAACCGGTTATACGGAAACTCCCTCATGCTGGAGGGCAACCGAAACGGTTTGATATGGCAAGCGAGAGCTGGCATGAAATCAGCAGCGCCATACCGCACACCGAAGGAAACTGTTTACAATTCAGGGTACCAGGAGGATGCGCAACATGCATTGATCGGACTTAACCGTCAATGGGGATACACGCACCTCCATGCCAGCCGATGGTCGTCGCTGATCGGCCTGACAGAAGGAGAGCGTGATCCTGTCAGCGGAAAGTTCATTGATGCGGACGGCAATACATATGACGAGGAGACATTGGAGCGCAGGAAACCTGTCGCGCCCCGGCAGCGCGTAGAGCATTTACGAATAACAAGCACCAACAGTATAATTCGAAATAACACCCGCCTCCGGCTGAACGCAGGCTTTCAGGAAAACAAACGTCGTGAATACGAAGAGTCGGATACACCGGGCATATCCATGCAACTAAGGACGGGCACTGCCGATGCAAGAATATACACGACCGTTAACAGCAACACCGAAATCGCAGCGGGACTTTCAGGCGTTTGGAGAATCAACCGCAACCTGGGGTCGGAGTACATCATACCGGATTACCATGGTTTGGACGGAGGAGTTTTCATTACAGGCAAGAAAGAGAACGGACGCTCCACGATTACCGGCGGCATCCGCTTTGACGTACAGCGGGTAACCACAACCGAGCTTATTGAAGGAAGCGACACGTTATTCCCGTCCGTCGAGCGCGACTTCTCCGCTTTCTCGGGATCCGTCGGAATAGCCCGGGCAGTCAGCGAGCGGACAACGCTCAAACTGAATGCCGGTAAAGGATTCAGGGCGCCTTCGGTTCCGGAATTGACCTCGAACGGACTACACGAGGGAACTTTCCGATACGAAATAGGCAATGCCGGACTTTCTCCTGAACATTCATGGGAGCTGGATGCAGGTCTGATGCATGATCGGGAAAAGTTCTCCGTCCATCTTGACTTGTTCATCGGCTGGCTGGACAACTACATCTACTACGAACGTTCCGAGGGAGAAAACCGGTTCGTAGACGGAGACAGCTTTCCTGTCTACCGATATGTCCAAGCCAATGCTTTCCGTCGGGGCGGAGAGTTAACGTTCGATCTTCATCCCGTTGAAGCGCTTCACTTCGAAAACTCGTTATCACTCGTATTCGCAGAAAACACCTCGCTTGACAGACCGCTGCCGTTC
>JBJOMA010000144.1:0-3412 GCA_046052625.1 Bacteroidota bacterium | reverse complement strand
GCGAGGGTGCGTAACAGCAATGTATCCTGTTCCAGTGGAAAGCGCAGGTCGTAGTCTTTTTTGAAATCAGGATGATGGGCCTGAAGATGGGAGGTCTCCACGGCAATCGCACTCTCTACCTGTTGAACACCTACGCCGAAATAGAAAGACATCAGGCCGATACCCGCCCATAGCCCGATCGCTACAGATGCCATGATGACCATGCTGCGTACAGGGTGTCTCCATATGTTTCGCCAGGCGGTTTTAATAAGCATGTTCAGGCGTTTCTAAGTGAAGTCAACGGATTCATCCTGAGCGCGGAAATGAAAGGGTAGAATCCCAGTAAAACCGAAAGTCCGAAGATGATGATTCCCTGCTGTAGGAATATGATCGGGTCCACAGTGGCGGGGAAGATCGGCTCGAAACCGAATTGCTCGAACACAGCAGCGGTCCTGCCCGAAAACCGGATCGGATTTAAGGTCAGGTAGGAGACGACTGGATAACTTAAAATGATACCTGTAATTGCGCCGATGCCGCCCAGCAACACCGTTTCGACGAAAAGGATCCATCCCATCCGTATGTTTTTCATGCCAACAGCCAGCAACATGCTGTTCTCCCTGCGCCGCTCATTCATCATCATGATCAGCGTTCCGAAGATGCCGAAGGCGATGACGATATAAAGCACTCCGATCTCAATGAAGAAGAAGACCGTATCCGCCTGGATGTGGTTTTCAATATCCGGAAGTATTTTTTTCCAGGTGACAGTCTCATATTCCGAGCCTATTCCTGCTGCAACCCGGTCACGGATGGTTTCCAGATCTTTATCGTCCTTGAGGATCACTACCGCCGAAGTTAGTCTTCCATAAGCGCTGAAAAGTTCCTGAGCGGTAGGGAGGGAGAGATACACTAATCCGCTGTTCAGGCCCGGTGACGCGAAATGAACCGTTCCGGATACCACGTACTTGCCTGCTGCAATGCTGCCTTCGTAGCCTTGTCCGAACACAACGACCGTATCGCCCGTACTTATGCGAAGGTCGGCTGCTAATCCTTCCGATACGAGTATGCCGGCAGAATCCGGCATCGTTCCGTTGATGATCCGCTTTTCAATCCCCGTCAGCCTGTTTTCCATTTTAGCGTCTGTCCCGATCACCATCGCGCCTTTGGTGACGGAATCGCCGCTTACCAATGCGAAGCACTCCAGCCGGGGCAGTAGGGGATAAAGTGTGTCGAATTTCAAGTGAAGCATTTGTTGCAGGCTGTCGGCACGGAAGGAATTTTCAAGGGTGGGCTCATCCTGATAGCCGTTCAAATGGATTTGAAGATAGCCGGTATGCATTCCTGCCACATTTCGAATGAGGTTCCGGAAAACGCCCATTTGAAGGGAACGGAAAGTGATGGCAAGCAGGACGGCAAAAGCGACCGATGCCATGGTGATGAGTGATCGCCGGCGGTTCCTGAAAAGGTTTCTCCAGATCAGGCGAAGCGTCATCGCTGAAGTTGTAATTGTTGCGGTGTGAAGCGATTGGGATCCAACGGCTGGTCGAACTGCAGCGACCGGTAGGACAAAACGGTCTTATTACCTGTTTTTTTTGCCGGAATCATTTGCATTCGTCTTGGAAGCGTGCGTCCGCCCAGTTTTCCGATATCGCTTCCGATCATCGTATTTACAAGTGCTCCTTCTTCATCGTAGTACTCGGCCCGCAAGAGCATATAGTCATTTCGATCGATCCATAAGAGTATTTTGCCCCATACAACCGCGGCCTCGGGACGAGGTATCAGTTCTAGTCTGAAGCAATTAAGCCCTTCCATCAGTTCGGTTCCCATTAGTCGGTGTGTGTAATCTTTGACGATGCTGGCCTCTTTCACCAGGTCGTCGTTGGTGAAATCCGTGCCCATCCAGGATTGACTCATCATGGACGGCGGCATCTTAATCGTGCGTTCGATGGAGGGCAACCAGTTCCACGCTTCCTTGTTTCTGCGGAGAAAGACAGTTCCCTTATCACGAGCCGGACTGAGGATTTTAATGAGCGACAGGGAATCTCCGATCGTCCAGGCTTCCAATTCCAGTTCGCGGGAGTACGTAGGCCGCTCTGTCCGGATACTGATCACGGCGTAAGAGGTTTTTCCCTTCATCCTTTCATCGGCGTTGCGGACGATCGTCGTAGCATCCTGTCCGAAGGATTCCATGCCGGTTGCAAGACTTAGCAGGAGAAGTTGATACCTGAAAAAATTCATGACTCTCTAACGGTGCAGTATCAGTACGGGTAGATTCGATTCATGCGCCACTTGTTCCGTATGGTCCATGCCGAGGATCCGTTCAAGCATTGAATGATCATGCGCTTCCACAACGATCAGCTCGGCTCCGCTGTCCTTCGCCAGGGCTACGATGCTTCTACTGAGTAATTCGGACTCCGGGAAAGTATAGGTATGTCTGACTTTTGAAAATCCGGCATCCAATGTTTCCATTACACGGTCATGGTCTGCAGGTTCACGGTGCTGGTGCAGGTGAACGAATTGGATGGTAGCTCCGTATCTGTCGCACCAATCCGTGAGGAGTTGTTTGCCCGCACCTTCAGCGACGGATTGACCGTCGGTGGCGTAAAGTATATGTACAGGGCGCTTGAAGCGGCTGTTTCCAGGTAGCAGCAGCAATGGCAGTTTGGAATTTCGGATCAGTCGCTCAGAGGGATTTACCGTCAGCAGGTCTCTTAGCATGGATTCATGCCGCATACCCATGACGATCAGGTCCGCATGTACGTACTCAGCCATTTCCAGTATGCTATGTGAGGTGGTGCCGTTCCGCGTATGAATGGATATTTTATTCTTTTCCAGTCCATATACGGTCAGTATTTCCGAAAGCTGCTTCAAGCGCGAATGGCTTTCTTTTTCCAGTTCCTCCGTCGTGAACACGATTTCAATAGGAAGTGTCTGCAATGGATTCGGGATGTGGTACACATTCAAAATGTGGAGCTCGCAATTCCAGTCAGCGGCCAATTGTGCCGCGGCCCGTGCCGCTTCAAAGGAGGAGTCCGTGAAATCCACCGGAGCAAGGATCTTTTTCATCTCAATGATAGGATTGGTTCAATGCAATTAGTCCAAATTCTTCAGGTCAGGAGCTGACATAAGTCATCCGCCTGTTTGATTGACATCATGCGGAATTCCCGTGTTCTGGCGCATTTTTGTGGTAAAATCAGTTTTATGAGGATTCCGAAATTTCTGATCCTGCTCACGATGGCACTTCCCCTTCAGCTATTCGCGCAAACAGCCGGCACTTCAGTTTCATCCGATTGGGGATGGCTCAGTCTGGTTTTCATCGGTGTCGCCGTTGTTTTGACTTCGATCTACTCATTATCAAAAGCGATAGAAACATTAGTGGACCGGATTCGGGAGAAAAGTGATTTTTCAGACCGGATCTGACTATTAGCATGTAGTA
>JBJOMA010000143.1:0-2526 GCA_046052625.1 Bacteroidota bacterium | reverse complement strand
TCATTCTTCCCTGTATCGGTCATGGTCCGAAAAGGAGTGAAAGAAGAGTCCATTCCCCTGTCCTCGCTGCGCATCGGCGACCGCATGCTGATTCGAAGCGAAGAGATAATTCCCGCTGATGCAGTACTGTTAAAAGGTGACGCTTCGATCGATTACAGCTTCGTGACCGGCGAATCCGCTCCGGTCAGAAAAACAACAGGCGATCTCATCTATGCCGGCGGAAGACAGAAGGGTTCGATGATAGAACTGGAGGTGGTCAAAGAGGTTTCCCAAAGCTATCTGACACAATTGTGGAATAACGACCAATATGTGAAAAGGCAGGATGAAAGCGGCTTCCAGCAGTTGGTGAACCGCATCAGTCATTATTTCACGTTTGTCATTCTAGGGGTATCACTACTCGCTCTTGCCTATTGGCTCTTTCAAAAAGATCCGCTACGTGGTTGGAATGCATTCACGGCCGTGCTGATCATCGCTTGCCCGTGCGCCTTGGCGATCTCTTCGCCCTTCACGCTCGGTAATATCCTTCGGATTTTCGGCCGGCACCGTTTTTATCTTAGGGGATATCCGGTCATCGAACGGCTTGCAAAGATAAACACAGTTGTTTTCGACAAGACCGGTACTCTGACGTTGAATGATCGTTCCACGATCGTTTTCGACGGTGATCCGTTGTCATCGGACGAGCAAAGAATGATTGCATCACTTGCAATCCATTCCTCCCATCCTTATAGCCGGATGGTCTTCGATCATCTTTCAGTCGATACCCGCGGAGATGTCACCTCTTTCGCGGAATTGCCTGGGAAGGGTATACGGGGCGAGGTTTTCGGATTTCCCATCAGCTTGGGAAGCGCATCTTTCGTCAATGCTCCCGGCTCTTCCGATCCGCTCAGACACGCCGAGGTACATGTTTCCATCAACGGAAAATGGCGAGGTCGCTTTCTCATCGGAAATACCTATCGTCCGGGTGCTGAGGAATTGTTGAAGCAGTTGAATATGCGTGGCTACCGTTGCGTTGTCCTTTCCGGCGACAATCCGACTGAGGAGGCAAGGTTGCGTAAAATATTGGGCGACAGTGCCATGATCAGATTCCGTCAGTCACCCGTGGACAAGCTGAAAGCCATCCAGGAGCTGCAGCTGCAAGGAAACAGGGTGCTCATGGTGGGAGATGGCTTGAACGACGCAGGCGCCCTTAAACAAGCCGACGTCGGTGTTTCTGTTTCGGACGACGTCAACAATTTTTCTCCGGCGTGTGATGGAATTCTTGACGGGAAGGCATTTGGAACGTTGTCCGGCATTCTGCGCACGGCAGTGTTCAGTCGTCGCATCATTTTGGGAAGCTTCGCCCTGGCACTGGTTTACAATATCATAGGATGCTGGTTTGCCGTACAAGGTGCTCTTTCGCCTGTAATGGCGGCCATCCTGATGCCGCTGAGTACCGTCACCATTATCGCGTTTACGACCGGATTCTCTAACCTTTTGGCCGTAAGTGACAGGAATTCATGCTGATAGGCAGGGGAGAACCGGATATGACATTTATCATGTTTGATCCTGACGAGTATCACCACCCTTCGAATCATTCGGGAATACATTTGGAATCCAATCCTTAAAAGGCCGTATGAGCGTCATTTTTCTGCTGATCATATTCAGTCTGCTGCTCGCCTTGGTATTTCTTATCGCGTTCGTATGGAGTGTACGGGATGGTCAGTATGAAGACGACTATACGCCCTCTGTACGCATCCTTTTCGAGGATGAATCCGCCTCTTCCGCAAAGCCTACAACCAACACAAAAGAAACGATATGACCATTGAAAAATTCAGTTACGACAACAGGATCGTCCGGGATTTCGGCATCGCCACGGTTCTTTGGGGTGTGGTCGGTTTCATCGTCGGCCTTTGGGTCGCCTTGGAATTGACAAGTCCGCAGTTCAACCTGGCACCTTACTTTTCCTTCGGCCGGCTCCGGCCCCTGCATACCAATGCCGTGATTTTCGCTTTTGTCGGGAACGGTATTTTCATGGGAGTGTATTACTCCCTACAGCGCTTGCTGAAAGCACGCATGTTCAGTGATGCACTCAGCCGTATTCATTTCTGGGGTTGGCAGCTCATTATCCTCTTAGCTGCAGTGACGCTACCCTTGGGAATAACGACAAGCAAGGAATATGCCGAGTTGGAATGGCCCGTCGATTTACTCATCGCCTTGGTGTGGGTGGTCTTCGCTGTCAACATGTTCGGAACTATCATCAGACGGCGTGAACGGCATCTGTATGTGGCCATCTGGTTCTATATCGCTACGGTCGTAACGGTCGCTGTCCTGCATATCGTCAATTCACTTGCACTCCCTGTGAGCCTGACCAAGAGTTATTCGATTTTCGCGGGTGTGCAGGATGCGCTCGTGCAGTGGTGGTACGGCCACAATGCGGTCGCTTTCTTCCTCACGACTCCTTACCTCGGATTGATGTATTATTTCATGCCGAAAGCCGCCGAGCGTCCCGTATACTCCTACCGGTTATCCATCATCCACTTCTGGGCC
>JBJOMA010000142.1:0-6135 GCA_046052625.1 Bacteroidota bacterium | reverse complement strand
GAAATCCATAATTTCGGGCTGCAAGAATCACTTGCAGCCCTTTTTTATGCCTCAAATCCTTCTGTTTCGTTCCCTAATTGTCGGTTTGCTGGTATTCGTTACTGCTTGTCACACCGACCGCCCGACTTCCGAAGAAGAACAAAGCGTGGATTCCACTCGGGTGGAGTACCGGCTGAAAGCCGTCAACGACCGCATCCAGGCGAATCCGAACGATCCTGCATTGTATTCCGAACGGGCTTCCATAAATGCACGTCGTGGCGTTTATCCGGCTGCCGTTTCGGATATGCAGCAGGCGATCCGTCTGGATTCCGTGAATGCCGGTTATCACCTTGCACTCGCAGACTATGCCTTCCTTGGCTTGCAGATCCCTGTTTCCGTCAACGCTTTCCGTAAATGCCTGGAGTTGGATCCGGACAACAAAGAAGCGTGTCTGAAATTCGCCGAATTAAATCTTTATCTGAAAGCCTACCCGGATGCGTTGAAGTATGCCAACGATGCGTTGAAGTCGGACAATCGGATGCCGAAACCCTATTTCATCAAGGGATTCGTATACAAGGAAATGAAAGACACGGCACGTGCCATTTCAAGTTTCCAGACCGTGGTGGAACTCGATCCGGACCAGTACGATGCCTACATCCAGTTGGGAAATATCTTTTCAGCAAAGGGGAATCCGCTGGCCGTACAGTATTATGGAAATGCATTACGGGTCAGGCCGGGCAGTACCGAAGCCTATTACAACCGCGGACTTTTCCTTCAGAACATAGGTCGTCTGGACCAGGCCGAAGCGGATTACATGGCGATCCTGAAGCTTGATCCGCGCTATGCGGATGCTCATTTCAATCTCGGCTACATTGATCTTGTCTTACGTAATGATCCGTCCGCATCCTTGGATCATTTCAACGGCGCGATCCGGTGCAATCCTGACTATGTGGAGGCGTATTACAATCGCGGCATGGCTTATTCGATGACCGGCAACAAGGAAGCCGCTAAAAAGGATTTCATGAAGACGCTTTCGATCTATCCCGCCTACAAGCTTGCACAGGAGCGGCTGAAAGAGATGGGAGTCAAGTAGGTTGGTGGTTAGCGGTTGTTTTCCGGGTCCTATTTTATGATTCTAGCGTAATAAATCCGGCAGTAGGTTCGACTGAAGCATTACAAGATCTCAGTTGAGTGTTACACATCTGATTCGTGGCTCCTTCAAACGAAAACAGGCCCCGTTTCCGGAGCCTGTCTGATAAATTGCATATGGTAAGCTTACTTGACCTGATCGATCACGGCCTTGAAAGCGGCCGGATGGTTCATGGCAAGATCGGCAAGGGTCTTACGGTTCAACTCAAGACCTTTTGCGTGGATCTTACCCATGAGCTCGGAGTAGCTCATGCCGTGCTCGCGGGCACCGGCGTTGATACGCTGGATCCACAAGCCGCGGAAGTCGCGCTTCTTGGCACGACGGTCACGGTATGCGTATTGGAGTCCTTTTTCGACCGTGTTCTTGGCTACGGTCCAAACATTTCCTCGCGCACCGAAGTACCCCTTGGCGAGCTGCAAGACCTTTTTACGACGGGCCTTGGAAGCGACGTGATTTACTGAACGTGGCATTTTTTTTCGGTTTTTGACTGGAGCGCCCCGTATTCGGGGTCTTTAAGCTCTTTGTCCGGTTAATGAATAATGAATCGGTAAGGATAAGGAACGGAATCAGCCCATGACAAGCATGTCCTTAACGCGGCCCATATCGGCAGAAGAGACAAGACCGGCATGCGTAAGGTTACGCTTGCGCTTGGTCTCCTTCTTCGTCAGGATATGACTTTTGTAGGCATGCTTGCGCTTGACTTTACCCGTGCCGGTCACCTTGAAGCGCTTCTTTGCGCTGGAATGTGTTTTTGTTTTCGGCATTGTAGGATGGTTTATGAATGAATCGGTTTATTGAATTTCGTTACTATTGGGTGGATCAGGGCTTCTTCTTATTGCCGGTAGGAGCAAGGTGAAGGAACATCCGGTTGCCCTCCAGTTTGGGCATGAGCTCCACTTTTCCGTAATTCTCAAGTGCCTGAGCGAACTTCAGCAGTATGACTTCTCCGCGCTCCCGGTATGCGATCGCCCTGCCGCGGAAGTGGACATATGCTTTGACCTTGTGGCCTTCCTCCAGGAAGTTCATGGCGTGCTTGACTTTGAAATTGAAGTCGTGCTCATCCGTGTTAGGTCCGAAGCGAATCTCCTTGACCAACTGCTTGGTCTGCTTGGATTTCAGTTCTTTCTCTTTTTTCTTTTTGTCGTACAGGAACTTCTGGTATTCGACGACCCTGCAGACAGGCGGTTCCGCGTTCGGCACCACTTCCACCAGATCGAGACCAAGGTCCTGGGCGATTTTCAAGGCTTCCTCCCTGGAGTAGATGTTCTGTGCTACGTTTTCACCCACCAGACGTACTTGCGGTGCGCGAATCAGCTCGTTGATCTTATGCTCCGGCTCTTTCTTGATTGGACCGCGACCGCGGAAGAAAGGTCGGCCGGAGGGAGGCCGGTTGCCCGAAGGGGGCCTGTTAAAAGAAGTTGCGATAGGTTATCTGTTTTTCTGGTTAATCAATTATTTACATGCAATAATTCATCAATCTCACTGTTAATGAGTTTGATGAAATCGTTGACGCTTGTACTTCCCTGGTCGCCGGCTCCGTGTTTCCTGATCGAAACCAGGTTCTCGGCAGCCTCTTTTTCACCGACAATCAACATATACGGAACCTTCTGAATTTCAGCGTCCCGGATCTTACGGCCGATTTTTTCGTCCCGGTCGTCAACGTGGCCGCGAATATCGGAATTTCTAAGCAATTCTAAAAGTTTTTTAGCGTAATCCAGGTATTTGTCCGAAATCGGGAGGATTGATACTTGTCTGGGAGCCAACCAGATAGGGAAGTTTCCGGCATAGTGCTCGATTAGGAATCCGATGAAACGTTCATGGGTGCCAAGCGGTGCCCGGTGGATACAAATCGGGGTTTCAAACTGATTTTGAGAGTTTCTGTAGGTCAACCCGAAACGTGCCGGAACAGCGAAGTCCACCTGGTTGGTGGCCAGCGTGAATTCCCTGCCAATGGCCGACCACACCTGAACGTCGATTTTGGGACCGTAGAAGGCTCCTTCGTCCGGAACTTCCACGTAAGGGATCTTCGAGTCGATCAGTACCTGACGGACCATGTCTTCGGTCTGCTTCCACAACTCCGGGTTGTCCACATACTTGATACCTAGTTTTTTCGGTTCGTGCGTGCTGAAACGCATGACGTACTTGTTAATGCCGAAGATCTTGAAGTACTTAAGATACATCTCGTTGACGGCCCGGAATTCGTCAGCGAACTGCTCCCGGGTGCAATAAATGTGCGCATCGTTCATCTGGAGCGAACGGACCCGCATCAGTCCGAACAATTCACCCGACTGCTCATACCGATAACACGTACCGTATTCGGCCAGACGGATCGGAAGGTCCTTGTAGGAAGGGTTCAGCTCCTTGAAGATCTTATGGTGATGTGGACAGTTCATCGCCTTCAGGAAGTATTTCTCTCCCTCCATCACCATAGGTGGGAACATGCTGTCCTGATAATAGGGCAGGTGTCCGCTGGTCAGGTACATGGACTCTTTGGCGATGTGCGGCGTGCGCACCCGATGATAGCCGGCTTTCTGTTCTGTACGTTTAGCCAACGATTCCAACTGTTCGATCAGTACGCCGCCGTTGGGGAGCCAGAGCGGCATGCCCGGACCTACATCGTCGTCGAAGGTGAAAATCTCCATCTCCTTGCCAATCTTCCGGTGATCGCGTTTACGCGCTTCCTCCAGCATCTGCAGGTATTCTTCCAGTTGACTTTTCTTCGGGAAGGTGATGCCGTAGATGCGTGTCAGCTGCTTGTTCTTCTCGTCTCCGCGCCAGTAAGCTCCGGAAATGTTGGTTAGTTTGACGGCCTTGATGAAGCCGGTGTCCGGGATGTGAGGACCGCGGCACAGGTCAGTGAAGTTGCCTTGTTCGTAAAAAGTGATCTGCCCGTCCTGCAGGTCTTTCAACAGGTCGAGCTTGTATGGATCCTCCTTGTCAGTGAAATACTTTACGGCATCATCCTTGGAGACCTCCTTACGGACGTACCGGTTTCCCTGCTTGGCCAGCTCGAGCATCTTGTCTTCGATCTTCTTGAAATCGTCGGAGCTGAGCGTATGTTCGCCGAGGTCCACATCGTAATAGAAGCCGTTATCGATCGGAGGGCCGATGCCGAATTTAACGCCGGGGTAGAATACCTCCAATGCTTCGGCCATTAGATGCGCGGACGAATGCCACATCGTAGACTTGCCGTCGCGGTCGTCCCACGTCAACAGTTGTAAGGAAGCATGGTCGTTGATAGGCCGTGTCGCATCCCAGGTCTCTCCGTTGACTTTAGCAGCAAGTACGTTCCTGGCCAGACCTTCGGAAATGCTCTTGGCGATCTCCAGTGCGGTCGTTCCTTTAGGGAATTCCCGGACTTTCTGGTCCGGAAAAGTGACATTGATCGTTGTTGACATATACTGAGTTTCTTGAACCCTTTTCAGGTACACAAAAGAACCTTAAAAGTACGGATTTCTGCCTGAATTCCACTTAAATTATCCACCCAACGTGCATGAAAAAAGGCACGGAGAAATCCGCGCCTTTGTCAGAATGGTAACCCTAGTAAGCAATCATAACTTGACCACTTTGGAGAACAGGGCGGTGCCGTCCTCAGCTTCAAAAACCACCAGATACATGCCGATCTTGAGTCCGGATTCATTGTAGGTCAACACCTGACTGCCTTTTTGAAGCAGGTAATTCCGTTGGTCTGCAAGACGACCGGTGGCATCGAACAGCTTCAGGCTGGCGTTCATCTCGGTAGCGGCTTCAAACAGGAAATCGAAGGTATTGGAGAACAAGTTGTTCCTAACTTCCAGCTTGGGCACATTGTGGTCTTTTCCGTTGAACCGAACACTGATGGTCCGTAAGGTTTCAGACCGTCCGTCGTAATCGACCTGAGTCAGCCGATAGTAATTGATTCCCTTCTGCGGCTCACGGTCTTTCAGCAAGTAAGCGTTGAGTGAACTGGAATTACCGGTTCCGTTCTGCCTTCCCAGATAATTCCATTCGCTTCCGTCTTTCGACCGGTCCACGATGAAATGATCGTTATTGATTTCCGTTGCGGTCGTCCATTTTAGCAGAATACCCTCATCGATGTTCTGTCCCTGGAAGTCGACCAACCCGACAGGAAGAGTTCCGGATATGCGCAATACCTGCGTAATGAAATTCGAGCGTCCGCAGGCATCTGTAACCCGGATTCGCACGATGTCCACCGTGTCCGTTGAAGAGGCCATCGGACTGGTATACGTCGTACTCGCTGCGGTCGCATTTGTGAATGTGCCTCCGAGGGAACTAGTCCACTGATACGTGTAACCCGGTGAGCCGTTCGTGACAGTAACAGACACTCCGGTACTAGCGCCACGGGGCATATTCTCAGGCGGCATCACCGCACTGATCTGTAATTCTTTCTCGATGCCGGCCCGTAGCATGAAATTATGGAAGGCCCGCTGAGCAGCGATCTGATCGGTAGCCGTGCCCGAGACCAACGTATGACCTCCGATATAAAGTACATGGCCGTAGTTGGTGTTGCCGTAGGCTGGGCCGTAAACCAGAACGGTGCCTTGTTTCGGAGCGATACCGTCAGTCGTACTCACTCCGACGCGTGTAGTAGGCCGCCAACCGCCGGTGGAAAGCGGTATATAGTATTGCTCGGATCCGCCGGAAGATACCGTATGCATGGTGCTGATGAACTGCATGACAGGGTCGCCCGGAAATGCGTAGGTATAGGGTGCAGTAGCTCCGCTGGCATGTGTTTCCGGTGCATATTCGCAGCCACTCGCTTTCCAGCATTTCAAACCGTTTTGCGAGAGGAAGTTCAGCTGGTTGGTGATCGGATTTCCAGTCACACAATTCTCCAGCATGCTGACCGAATGGCACTGGGCATAGACATACCCTTTGTTTGCCGTTACGAAATTGTATAATGGAAAGTGCGTTGCCCAGAAAGGGTCTCCGTGGGGATTCGCCCAGACATCGAAGCAACTGGTTAGTGAAGCGGGCGAACCGATCTGGTAAGCAGCGGATGGGAT
>JBJOMA010000141.1:0-3615 GCA_046052625.1 Bacteroidota bacterium | reverse complement strand
TCATTATAAGAAATGATTTCTTGCGGACCCGTGTAAGGTATTCACGGCGCAGAATGAGCAGTATTTTATCCATTGGTCAAGATCAAGCGTTAACAGGCTGTGTCATGGGATCGGCATTCACCTGCTGGATGAAAATGTCGTTCATATCCGGGATGACTTCTTCAAGGCCGAGGATGCTGACCACGGCAATCGCGGAGCGCAGGAAGTCATTGATGCTGACGGATGCACTGAGTCGCACCGTGGCATGGTGAACGTCTTCTTCGGGAACCATGCCCAGCAAAGTACCGGAGTTACCCATGGCTGCTACCAATGCGGAAGGCTCTCCGGAGAACCGGATGCGGTAGGCGTGGGTACGGAAGCGGTGACGGATATCCTTCACCGACCCGTCCAGAATGACTTTCGCGCGGTTGATCAGGGCGATGTGCGAGCATAGCTCTTCGACACTTTCCATACGGTGGGTGGAAAGGACGATCGTAGTGCCTTTGAGCCGAAGTTCCAACAGTTCGTTCTTTACCAACTCTGCATTGATAGGATCAAAACCGGTGAACGGCTCATCGAGTATGATGAATTCCGGATCGTGAAGCACTGTCGTAATGAACTGCACCTTCTGAGCCATCCCTTTCGAAAGCTCCTCCACTTTCTTGTTCCACCAGGCCTGAATCGAGAATTTCTCAAACCAGAATTTCAGCCGCTTCAGGGCGTCCTGTCGGGAGAGGCCTTTCAGACGGGCCAGATACAATGCCTGCTCACCGACTTCCATTTTCCGGTAAAGTCCGCGCTCTTCCGGCAGATAGCCCATTCGGATCAGGTGCCGCGGCGACAAAGTTTCTCCGCGGAAAAGGAGGACCCCTTCGTCGGGACCGGTGATCTGAGTGATGAGTCGGATAAGCGAGGTCTTTCCGGCACCGTTTGGACCGAGCAGACCGAAAACGCTTCCTTCAGGGATGGCGAGGGATACGCTATCCAGTGCCAGATGCCCGGAGTAGCGCTTAGTTACATTTTTAACTTCAATGATATCCATACGGTGCGATCTCAAAAGTAAAAATCCCGGGACAATTGTGCCGGGACTTGGAGAAATAATATTTCGGATCAGGACTGGAAGAATTCCCGCATCTTCTCATAAAAACTCTTTTCATTCTTACCGGGATTCGGTTTGAAGTTGGCTGACTCCCTGAGTTTCTCGAGCACCTTCTTTTCCTCCGATGAAAGTTGCTGCGGAGTCCAAACGTTTACATTCACCAGTATGTCGCCTCTGCCATAGCGGTTTACGGAAGGCAATCCTTTACCCTTTAATCGAAGAACCTTTCCTGCCTGCGTCCCGGCGTCAATCTTGACTTTCGCTTTACCTTCCAGTGTTGGTATTTCAACAGAAGTGCCAAGAGCGGCATCTGCGAAACTGATATATAGATCGTGCAGCAGATGCTGTCCGTCGCGGGTAAGGGATTCGTGCGGTGCTTCCTCGATGACAATCAGGAGGTCGCCGGCGATTCCGCCACGTTCGGCAGCGTTGCCTTTACCGGTTACGGTCAGCTGCATGCCCTCGGCTACACCGGCCGGTATATTGACGGAAATGACCTCCTCCCCTCTTTCCAGTCCGGAGCCGGTGCATTTCTTGCACTTGTTGGCGATGACCTGTCCTTCACCGCTGCAATTCGGGCACGCGGAGGTGGTGCGCATCTGTCCGATGAAGGTATTGGTCACCCGGTGCACCTGGCCTGAGCCGTTGCAGGTGGTGCATTTCGAAAACGAGCCACTGTCCTGTGCGCCGGAGCCTTTGCAACCCGTACAGGGAATGAATTTGTTGACCTTGAGTTTTTTCTCGACCCCCTGAGCAATCTCCTCCAGCGTCAGCTTGACCTTTATGCGGAGGTTGGAACCGCGGTTGACACGTCGGCCGCCTCTGCCGCCTCCACCGCCGAAGAAACTCTCGAACGGACTGCCTTCGCCGAACACATCACCAAAGTGTGAGAAGATATCATCCATGGACATGCCTCCGCCGGAGAAGCCACCATTGCCACCCATTCCCTGATGTCCGAACTGGTCGTACCGCTTCCGCTTGTCCGCATCGCTTAAGACCTCATAGGCCTCGGCCGCCTCCTTGAATTTATCTTCCGCTTCTTTGTCGCCCGGATTGCGGTCAGGATGGAATTTCATGGCCTGCTGCCGGTAGGCCTTTTTGATATCCGCTTCGGAGGCACCTTTGGCCACCCCCAGCACTTCGTAGTAATCTCTTTTAGCCATCACACGTTCATGAAATAAGGATTAGACGGCAACTACCACTTTAGCATAGCGAAGCACTTTATCGTTGAGGTAGTATCCCTTGGTCACCTCTTCAAGGACTTTACCTTTCTGATCCTCGGCGGTAGCCGGAACCTGGGCGATCGCCTCGTGAAGATCCGCGTCGAATGTTTTTCCTGCGGCATCCATCGACTTCAATCCCTTCGCCTCCAGCCCCGATTTCATCTTGCCGTAGATAAGAAGAATGCCTTCGCTGACGGGGGCTCCGGTTTCATGACCGGCTTTTATCGCCCTCTCGAAATCGTCGATTGCCGGCAGAACGGCGAGAAAGGTCTCGGCAGCGGCGGATTTGATAAGATCCATTCGTTCGCGTACAGTGCGCTTCTTGTAGTTTTCAAATTCAGCAACCAAGCGGAGGTATTTATCCTGCATTTCGGAAACACGCGCCTCCATTGCTGCTACCGGATCGGTCTGCTCGACGTTGGCATTTTGCAACTCCGGCTCAGCGGCAGCGGTTTCTTTCATTTCCGGTGCCGGACGTGCCTGCGTATCGTCATTCATATTGCTCATTGAATTTCAGTGTTTCTATGCGAATTCTTCGGATTTCTTGAATAATGTCCTGACTCGGCTATTAATCAACGATTTTGCCAGTCCTGGTAAGGAAGTCAAAATGTCAGCCGGCAAAAATAAAAAACAGAGGGTAAACCCCTCTGTTTTATGAAATCTGTCAGTTCAATGGATTTATTTCACCAATTGCTGAAGGGCTTCGTCCAAGGCAGGACCACGCAGGTTCTTACCGACAATAACCCCGCTGCCGTCGATCAGCCAATTAGTAGGGATGGACTGGACACCATAGTCGCGACCGGCATCGGAATACCACCATTTAAGATCAGAAACATGGTTGGGCCAAATAAGACCGTCCTGTTTGATTGCATTGACCCAGGGATCCTTGGCTTTATCCAGTGACACACCATAAACAGTGAAACCTTTGCCGTTTTTGAAATTCTTGTCCTTGTAGGAATTGTAAGCGCGCACGACGTTGGGGTTTTCACCGCGACAGGGTCCGCACCAAGAGGCCCAGAAATCAATCAGCACCATTTTACCGCGTAGCGAGGAGAGCGGAAGCATCTTGCCTTCCGGAGTGGGCAGGTTGATTTCCGGGGCCAGATTACCGACCTCCGTTCCTTTGAGCAATCCTTGTGCGATTGATACATTCATGGCCAACAGGCCGGAGATAATCAGAAGTGCGCGTTTCATAGCATGAGTTTTAATGTGATCGGAAAGTTGCAAATTCCTTGCCAATCGCCGTAAAGATAGGTAAAAGGCCTGAATTTTAGAAGTTTATGGATAACGACCGCCTCATACCCGACGGATCTG
>JBJOMA010000140.1:0-4364 GCA_046052625.1 Bacteroidota bacterium | reverse complement strand
CAGTCGCGCGAAATGCGGATGGGCACGAATGTATGGCACCTGGTATCGCGCCACGACAGTACCGACGGCAGCGGCATTTTCGATCCCCGTGCTTATTATTTTTTCGATACTGACTATAACAACCGATGGGTTCCGTATCCGAATGTGATGAGCTCAGGGCTGTTGCCCGACGGGGGTATCCCTTACGAATACCAACGTGACGCTTTGTATTCACTGAAAGGCCAGACCTGCCGGTATTCTCCGTTCAATTATCATCTGGTGCGCGACATGGATTACATTCCGGATATTCTCATGACCGGTGCCGAGGTGCAGTTCTTGCGTGCCGAGGCGTTTCACCGTGGTATCGGTTTGGCTGCACCGGATCCGAATCGCCGGGACGATGCTTTCATCAACGGGTTGTTGTATTCGCTCAATTTCTGGCAGACGGTCGTTTCCGCATCCCGGCTTCCGAATACCGGTGCCACCTTCGCTTCGAACGTGAGTGTGCCCGCAAACCTCGGCTTCATAACTGTTCAGAATGGCACCAACTACTTTTCGTTAGATGAGGCTGCCAAGCTGGACATGATCCGCGCCCAGTCGTGGCTGGACTTTTTCCTCCAGCCGCAAGAGGCTTGGGCGCTGGCACGGCGCGCGACCGTTCCGCACGAAGGCGCCCCATCCACCGTTTTCCGTTTTCCCATCCCCCCTTCAGAAGTTTCTTACAACCAGGGCAACTGGCTGAATTCTTACGGATCCGCATCCGGCGACGCACTGAGTCGCAAGTTATGGTGGATGAACTGACGTAGGTCAGGTCAGCCGCGTGTCCTGCAAAAACAGTATCTTTCAAAACCCTATACCACTTACCCATGAAGAAATTCTACCCTACTTTCAGGTTCATCCTGTTTTTCTGGGCGATAGCCGTACCGGCGTTGCTCACGGCCCAATCCAATCAGTATCTGGATTTCGACGGAGTCGATGATTTCGTCAGTGTCCCTAACGGCTCCGGGGCGATCGCAGGATCCAACCAGATGACCATTGCCGGCTGGTTCTACGACAATCAGTTGTCCTACGGACAGGGGTTGATGGGATACCGTGCCACTGCCGGCGGATTCTACCTCATCCAACTCAACAACGGAGTGATCGAATGCCGAATGCAGAATTCTGCGGGCACTTTGTATTCCTACAATACGCCGAATCTGACCATCGTGCCGCAGGTGTGGCAGCATTTCGCATGGGTGTACAACGGATCTAACGTCTCCCTTTACCGCAATGGCACGTTAGTCGGCGGAATCGCCGCCTCCGGTGTCATCGCAGCCACCAACATCCCCTTCACGATCGGCAAGAGTCCGCTCAGCGGTTTCAATTTCCTTTACAGCGGGCGTATCGACGAGGTATCGGTGTGGAACAAGGCGCTCACTCCGACGGAAATATCCGACATGATGGCTAATGAGCTCACCGGAACAGAACCCGGCTTGAAGATGTATTATAAGTTCAATCAGGGAGTGCCTGCCGGAAACAATACCAGCATCACTTCGATCACCAGCGAAGTCAATTCACCGCTCTACGACGGGGTGCCTTACAATTTCGCCATGACCGGTCCCACATCCAATTTCAACGGTACGCTGAATACCAGTTTCCAGGCCATCTCTTTCCCGCAGATTCCTACTCAGCTTTCCACCACTTCGAATGTCACGCTTGGTGCAACGGCTTCTTCCGGCCTGCCGGTCGCTTATTCGGTGGAATCGGGTCCTGCTACGGTATCCGGCAACATCGTCAGCATCACAGGTGCCGGAACAGTGTGCATCCGTGCCAGTCAGGCTGGGAATGCCCAATATGATTCCGCTACCTCCGTCATCAATTGTTTTGATGTCGTGGATCCGTCGTTGAATGCGCCCATCATCGAAGCCCGGAACCCATTGCCGGGTGCAGACATTTACATGCCGACACTTGGAACTCTGCAGGTCGCGGCAAAGGTATCCATCGATTATCCAATCCTTTTTTCAGTACAGAACGTCAGTTTCGTCATCGATGGGAATCCTGTTCCAGTGACCAATCATTCCAACGGGCATTACACGGCTTGGTGGACACCGAATTCCTACGGTCCTCACACCGTCCAGCTGGTATCCACCAGTAATTACGGAGCCGTCAACACGGTGAATGTGAATGTGAACGTCGTGCAATCCACCAACGACATCAATAATCAGATTGCGTTCAGCGGTGTCTGGCTGAATACGGATTCAATCAGTGCAGAAAGAGACGGTATCCTTCCTTCTTTCGTCGGTGCTTTCGATACCATCACAGCCATCCTGACGGTGACGTGTCCTCCCGGCGGATGTGGTCCATGGGACCGTGTGGCCAGTATTGACGCGCAGGCGCACGACGGACGCTGGTTCGAGATCATCCGCTATATCACGCCCTACGGCGTTCCTTGCTCGCACCGGATCAACCTCACCGATTACATGTCGATTCTTCAGGGAAAGGTCCGGTTTCGTGCGAATTGCGCTACGCTGGACAACGGCTTCCAGTACGAGCTCAAATTCGATTTCAAGGCCGGAGCGCCGCCGCACAAATACAGCTCCGTGACTCAGGTGTGGAAAGACATCTATCCTTTCGGTGATTATTCCAACCTCCAGCCGGTTCCTGCATTCAATTACACCTATCCTGCCGGTGCTGTCGCCTCCAAGCTTAAATTGGTCAGTACCGGACATGGCTGGGGAAGCCTGAATACCAGCAACGCCGCTGAGTTTTATCAGGCTACCCACAACGTCTGGGTGAACGGTGCAAGCACCTTCGCACAGCTGAATTGGTTGGTCTGTAATCCCAATCCTGATGCTTGTTCACCCCAGAACGGAACGTGGACCTATGCCAGAGCCGGATGGTGTCCGGGTGCTATCGCTCCTTATTTCGATTATGACATGACCCCGTTTGTGGCTGTCCCTTCCGTCAACCTGGAGTATAAGTTCTTCGCAGGATATGTCGACCAGTGTCATCCGAACAACCCGAATTGCGTGACCGGTGTTACCTGTTCCGATTGCAACGACGGGTTCAATCCGCAACTTGATGTGAATTGCAATCTGATCACGTTCTATGATACCGCTGCGGTGCTGGATGTGGCGGAAGTTGATTATGTAGGTTTCGTACTGTATCCGAATCCTACTTCCGGTTTATTCACCATTTCGTCCGGTGGAAAGACCGACCGAAATTATCGAGTAGCGGTTACCGACCTTTTAGGCAAGGAAGTGACAACGTTTGAATGGAACGGAGAGCGCAGGTTGATAGACTTGTCTCAGCATCCGAAAGGTATCTACATGGTGCGGACTTCAAACGGCCGTAGCCAGGCCTTCAAGAAGTTGGTCATACAATAAAAAGTTTCACATTGAAAAAAAAAGGCCCCGTTGTCCGATGACTGCGGGGCCTTTTCATGCTTGGATGAAAATCATTTGAAGCGGAAGCCGAATCCTGCGGCCAGATTCCAGGTGGCGGTCTTCGCGTTATAATATTCCGTCAAACCGAAAACGATCCGCTGGTACCCGATATCACCGCCGAAGCCCAGCGTTGGAGCGAAGCTGACGGAGCCCTCATTGAATTGCATCTTCATGCTCGGGGCGAAGCAGAGACCTGCTGAAGTTTTTCCTCGATTGATCCGCAGAGAAGGGCCACCGAAATTGAAATAAAAATTATCTGGTTTGTCCTTGTCAAAAAGACTGTTGTCGGTCAGTATCATCAATTGACCTTTGAATACAGTCGGCTCCACTTTTACATCGGGTTCTCCTTGGGCGGAGATAACACAGGAGAACAAGATTGCGGATAGTATCAATGCTGTTTTTCTCATGGTTTGTGTTTTATAGTGGCAAATTTATCCAGACCGAACAAATCTAATAACTTCTGCTATATTCCACAGGATTCGTTTTGTCGTATCTTTATTTTGTAAATGTGGTTCATGAAGCTGATTCGTTTGATTCTTTTCGTCTTAATCTTTTTCGTCAGGGTATCTTTCATAACCGCCGGTCCGGATACGCTGTCTGTTGTCACATGGAATATCCAGAATCTCGGTAAATCAAAGAGTGATGAAGAGATTGCATTCATGGCCTCTGTCTTGCGCACGTTCGACATGGTTGCTGTCCAGGAGGTCGTTGCAGGTGTTGGCGGAGCTCCGGCGGTGGCTCGGTTGGCAGATGCATTGAACAGGACCGGTTCCAAATGGGACTATTCGACCAGTGATCCCACATTAAGTACATCCGGTTCATCCGAGCGATATGCATTCTTATGGAAGACTTCACGTGTACAGCGGGTCGGCCGGCCCACTTTGGAGCAGACCTACCGTTATGAAATCGAACGGGAACCCTTCATGATAGATTTCCGGCACCAGTCAGATACATTTACCC
>JBJOMA010000139.1:0-3638 GCA_046052625.1 Bacteroidota bacterium | reverse complement strand
TATCGCGGATACTGACACCGATGAAACCGCGCTGCACGTTGCCGAATTCAGCCAGGTCGTCGACGACTTTACGCACGAGATTCACCGGGATGGCGAAAGAGTAACCGGTATAGGAGCCGGTGTTCGATGCTATTGCGGAGTTAATGCCGACCAGCTCGCCGCGCGTATTGACCAGTGCCCCGCCGCTGTTGCCGGGATTGACAGCCGCGTCCGTCTGGATGAAAGACTCTATCTTATATTGATCAGGCAGGATGCCGATGTTCCGTCCTTTGGCGCTAACGATTCCTGCCGTAACCGTGGAGGTCAGGTTGAAGGGATTGCCGACCGCCAGCACCCACTCGCCGATTTTCAGCTCGTCAGAATTGCCGTAAGTAATGAACGGCAGGTTTTTCTCGTCCACCTTAAGCAAAGCCAGGTCCGTGCTGGGATCCGCACCGATGATGCGTGCAGTGAAATTCCGGTTGTCGTTCAATGTGACTTCCACCTTGTCGGCACCTTCTACCACGTGATTGTTGGTGATGATGTATCCGTCGTCTGTGATGATGACTCCGGAACCGCTCGACTGCTGGGGTTGGGCCTGCATCGGCCGGCCCCAGAATCCGAAGGGGTCGAACGGGTTGACCCTCGGGGTGTATGAGGTCTTGACGTGTACCACGGCATGAACGGAACGTTCAGCGGCTTGTGTGAAATCAGGTCCGGATCCATCCACCGGTAGAGCAGTTGCAGTCCGTACGACCGGCAATGTCATGTTTCGGTCTGATAAAGAGGCTTCCGTTGAATTCCCGGCTAGCATGGCGCCCATATAACCTCCGAAACCTGCGACAAGAAGAAGACCAAACAATTTTTTCATAGATCGTTTCATGATATCAGATTGCAATTTCATGGTGTTTTATTCAAGAATTGTGCCATCAAAGTTCTTCCTGTCAGGATGAAGCATTTGTGAATCGTCGCGTTAATTTCCGTTATACATCCGTTAATTTGGGTTAAGGAGCCCTGACATTTTTACACCTTTGTTAGGAAAACTTCCTGTTTTGAGGCCGGGCATCGACGACCTAATTCCTGTAACTTTGGACTCCGTTCTCCATGTTAAGGTATTCATCAGAGGAAATTCGCTTTGGTTTGAAAAACGGCTCCCGGGAGGTTTTGTTTTACCTGGCGCGCCGGTTTTTTCAGACTTCCCGCCGTTGGTTGCGCACCAAAGGATTCCGGGATGCGGATACACCGATGATTTTTTCGGATGCATTGGTGCGTCTGATGCGGGAAACTCAGCATAAACAGTTCCCTTCGCATACGGACATACGCGAATTGTTTTCAAACGTGTTGCGTAACTATGTCCGTGAACTGCGTCAGGAGACGGCACATGCTAATGAGACCGATGCTGAATCGGAACGGCTGGAGGTCATTGCACGCTGTTTCACGATCATGGACGGTTTCCAGCAGCAGTTGCTTTCCGGTCATTATGCAGACCGGATCAACTTTGAAGAGCTCGCCTCCCGCTGCGGGTATGGAACGGCAGTCATTGCGGAGGCGGAACTGGACAAGGCTTTTTTCATGCTGGAGCAAGTCGTTGATGCTCGCTTGACATTATCCGTTCAACCGGATTCGCCGGTTACAGGAATTTCGGCCAGAACAGCTGACCGCTATATTACAGGAGGTCTCACCGGCAGCGAACTCGCGGACTTTGAAGACCGTTTGCAGCAGGATGGAGAGTACGCTCAACGTATCAACTTCCGACGGTCGATCATTCAGGGAATCCGTCAGGCATCCGATGATTTGTTGGCGAAGGAAATCGCCGCAGCTACCGGATACCGTAAATCTCTACTTCCGTTCGGTTTGAAGCTGTTGCTCGGATTCGTCTTCATCATCGCCGCCGTGTTGATGGGTTGGAGCTATCTGGGTTCCGATTCCGGATCCCACCGTGCGGTGCTAAGTTTTCGCTGGCTGAATAAAGTCGGATCCATAATAACCTTGAATAAGGATCGGACTTCTGAGGGGGAAAGGGTAGCGGCGGAAAAGTCGACTGAAGGTGCTTCAATTGAAACGATTGTTTCCGTTTCCGGTGACTCCCTCCAAAGTCCTGACCGGGCAGGGGAGGATACGTTAACGCAAGAAACGATGGCCGATCTTTCCGAATCGGATATCGTTGTCCGAAAAGACGTCCTGTTGCAGACTGCAACTATCACGCCTGTTATTTTGGAATCTGGCAAGGAGGAGAAGAAGAATGCCTCCCTGGCGGACGCCACAGCGCGGGCCCTCGATCCATCAGCCGGTCTGCCCCTCGTCGAGGAGGTTGATCGGAGAGTTGACGTAGAGTTATGGAGCTCTCCGGTCAATTACAGAGGGTATCGAAGGGTCGGGAATGACTTGTCGCTGTATGGTTTCGAATCTTTAGAGGGCGTTGGTTTCTATCGGTTGTCAGATCGCGTATTCGTCCGCAGCGGCAGTGAACTTTACGAGTTGTTTCCTACAGAGCAATACCAGTCTTATCAACCGGTCCGTGATCCGGATCTTCTTGAACGATGTCGATGAACGTTAATTTCAGCAAATACCACGGTTGTGGGAATGATTTCATCCTGATCGATGCCCGTGAACCGTTCCCCGTTCTCTCCGGGGAGCGGATTGCACAACTGTGTAATCGCCGTTTCGGAATTGGTGCCGACGGTCTTATCCTGCTGACGACGGAGGACGGGTATGATTTCCGCATGGTGTACTATAACGCCGACGGCGGAAGGAGTACGATGTGCGGTAACGGCGGACGTTGCATCACGGCCTTCGCTCAGCAATTGGGCTTAAGAGGGCCTCACTACCGTTTCATGGCAGAAGATGGTCCGCACGAAGCGGACCTGCTTAACAATGGAGCTGTTTGTCTTAAAATGAAGGATGTGGAAAAAGTCGGTGAGATCGGAGGAAGGATTTTCTTGGATACAGGATCTCCGCACGTTGTGGAAGTCGTAGATGGGCTTTCCGACTTTGATGTATGCCTGCAAGGCCGTTCGATTCGTAATTCCGCACCTTTCAAGGAAAAGGGCACCAACGTGAATTTCGTGGAGCGCGATGCCGACGGTATTTTCGTCCGCACTTATGAACGTGGAGTAGAGGACGAGACACTGTCCTGTGGTACCGGCGTCACTGCCGCTGCGCTGGCCGCCGCCCACCGCGGCTGGATTGCCGCAGACTCCTCATTTTGTGCCGTACGTACTCCCGGGGGCGCATTGCGGGTGCGGTTCCGGAGGTCGGGCGACGGTTTTTCCGATGTGTGGCTGGAGGGGCCTGCAGTACATGTCTTTGACGGTAGTTTTTCGCTGTAAAGGCCTGGCTTTTTCTACAGGGTTTTCGTGTATAAGTCGGCCGATGCGCTCGGCACACTACCTGTTCATCCTGCTAAATTTGTAGCCGAAGAGCGTAGAATCATGTTATTGACAGGAGAACTCATCCGATTACGTGCCTTGGAACCGACCGATCTCAACAGGTTGTACCGCTGGGAAAACGATTCTTCCATATGGAGTGTCAGCGGCACGATGGCGCCTTTCTCCAGATACGTACTCGAAGAGTTCGTGAATCAGGCTCATCAGGATATCTATACGAACAAGCAGCTGCGACTGATGATCGATCTGAAGTACATCAGCGACGCTGAGGAG
>JBJOMA010000138.1:0-3628 GCA_046052625.1 Bacteroidota bacterium | reverse complement strand
TCCGGATCCGGCGAATTGACGGGGAAGCGAAGGAAGTTTCCGGCACTTCTCGACAAACCGGATGATGGAATGATAGGGCGTCGCGGGCCATCCGTTCAGGACAGAAGCGATTCCCTGGTCGGTGCGGAAACCGGAGGAGTAAATACTGTCGAAGAAGAGTCCGTTTCTGATCAACGAATCCAGGAACGGCGTCACACCGGTGTCGCCTTTCATTTCTCCTACGATGTCTGCTGTAAAGCTTTCCAGCAGCAAGACCACGACATTCGGGCGTTCTATTTCCAGGATGGACTCGGATAAGTCATACTGATGCAGCCGGAATTGAGAAAGTGCTTTTCCCGTCGTGGCCGGATCCATACAGGAATACGGATTCTCATTATCGGATAATGCGTGAAACGTATCGTATGCCAGGTGCCATACCGGATTCACCGCTGCGCTGTTGCAATTGACATCAGCGGAGAAATAGACCAGACTTTCATTCATTGGATTGATCTGCAGTCCTCCCCTGATCGCCAAAATTGATAATCCGATTTGAAGAGCCGTATACGTAGACAGCCACAGCGGAGCGGGAACGGCATCCGGCATACGCACCGGAACCATTTTCCGGAAAAGACGCAACACCAGCCAGATCACCGCCGGAAGCAATAACAAAACCGCTATCAATTGTACTACGGACAGACTGCTGATCACCTCCTTAGGATCGGTCAGGTACGTCAATGCGCGGTAGTTGAGCATCGTTCCCCAATAACGATAAAGGAAAATATTGCCCAATAGCACAATGGCCGTCAGCAGCAGCAGGAATCGCTGGAAGTAAAATTGCAAACGCTGCAGCCACTCCTTTCTAGTGACAACATGAAAAAACCAGATGAATGTGATTGGCACGAAAAAGTATCCGGCCATGGACAGGTCCATACGGAGCCCGTGGATGAATGCAGGTAATATGCCCGGAATTCTCACTTCGGGCTTGGGAAAAACGTTTACCAGGATGAACACTGTCCTGCCTGCTGCAAAAACCAAAAGGAAAAACAGCAGGATCCGGAAAAAATAGCGGATATGGGGACGCAGAAAGGACAATGGAATCAGCGACTGTGTGCGTCCGGCAAAGGTACGGTAAAATCAGGTGTCGAAAATTCTGCTCCTGCATTGCTGCACGATGGAAGAAGAACCGCTTAGTTCAGATCAATCCCTTCGAAAAAGGCGCTCGTTGTAAACCGTCTCAGGCGTTTCCAGCACTACATTATAGACTCCGGAATCGAAGCCGGAAATGTCGAGTGATTCTTCCCTGATCTGATTGCCGGCGGGGATCTTCTTCTCCAGCAATAACTGCCCTGAAACGGCATAGATACGTAAGGTCTGCTCCCCGTCCAAAGAAGGTTGAATACGCACGGTGATCAATGACGCTGCAGGATTTGGCGCCAGGCTCAATCCTTGTAAGTAAGTGTTATTCTTGACTGCAACCGGAAGGCTGTAACTGAATGTGCCGTCAAAATCGGTCTGCTTCAAACGGTAATAAGAAATCCCGGTGAACGGTTGCGGATCCACCGCAGAGTAATGGCGGCTATACGATGTGGTTCCGCTACCCTCGACTTGCGCTACTGTTTCGTAATCAGTCCCGTTAGCGGATCGCTCGACCGTGAAGTAGTCATTGTTCGTTTCACTTGCCGTCGTCCATACCAACTCCACAAGTCCGTCATGCGGTTCTGCCTGAAACTCGAGGAGCTCAATCGGCAGAACGACCACTGAACCCACGGTCAGGTTATAACTGCAGGCTGTTCCGGCATATCCGTCGATGGTGATATAGTAGCATTGATTCGCAACGGCTGTCCACTGGTAATAATACTGCGTCAGGGTGCCGGGATTCTGGCAGATGAGCGACTGGTTGGCGGTAGAAACCGGACAAGTGTTTCCGGTATTCCACACGGATAATTGTAATCCTTGGGAAGCGTTACAGACCTGGTTGTTCACACTGATATATGCCACCTGGCCGACCGGCCAGTTCGCCGGAGCGCACCATCTGTACCAGACGTTGTTCTCTACGGACCCGTTGCAAATGACTGCGTCCGCAGTAGCACCGGCGTTGGTGAAGGTATAGGTGGTATTGGTGGTGAGATTGACAGCATTGGCACAGGTGTTTCCCGGCGCCACATAACCGACGGTTGACGTGATGCAGATGCTGGTAGCTGTTGCAGTCGTATTGAGGGACGACGGTGAAATCATGATGTAATACGTCTGCCCCGCCACGAGACCGGTCACAGTAGCCGCACTGCTGCCCGCGATAGAACCGCAGGCGATCTGGGTGAGATTTCCGCAGGTGCCGGTGTACACGGCATAATCCCTTCGGTTTGCATTTGATGCACTTGACCCTGTGTAAGGACTGCCATTGTTGATGGTAAACGTGGATGCTGTGGCCGTTACGCGTAACCAAATGACATTCTGGGTCGTCTCATTATCAGTTGTACAACCCGGATTAAGTCCGCCAGAACTGCCTGCAGCAATCACATAAGATCCGCAATTACCGGTGGGACATTGCATGTTGCCGCAGAACTGGTTACCGCAGGTATTAGTGCAGGATGTGGCCGGATAAATGACATACGGGTTGGAACAGCTGGTACCGGTCTGGGCATATGCAACAAACGAGCGTCCTGCTGCCAGGATAAGCAGAAATAAAACTAAGCGTCTTGTATTCTTAATCATTATCCTTTCGGATGACGTATTCGGTCAGCGGTTTGAAATCCTTCCGGCAAATCTCCTCCTGAGAAGGCACCAGCATGGTGACATTCTTGGAGATCCGGTAGTAGACCGTTTCATGCGGCCTACGTAGCTGTTCAGCCGTGACGAGTATGTCCTTGAGGAATGCCTCCTTCGCTCCATCCTCCGTGACGATGAACTGATATGTTCCCGGAGCGGCCGCTTTGGATTCACGATCGATTTCCTCGGCCTGGACCGCAGGCCGGTCGACCACGGTCGACTGGGCATTGGCACCGGAGACAGCTGACAAGCAGACAGCGATTGGCAGATAATAGAGTAATTGGATGCGCATGCTCGATTGCATTTAGAGTTTCATTGAACAACAGACTTATACCGGTAGGCAATCAGAGCGACTCATCGCGCCAATTACTTTTTACCCTGGAGGAAAATAGCGCGAACGCGATCGGACTATTCTTAAAAAATGCTCACTTTATTACAATACGGCCCGTATGAAGTCCGGACGGGCCGCTTGATAAAACCGTGTAAACACCTGGCAAAAGGGAGGAAATGTCGTATTCGAGAACTTTTCCGGGTGATACAGCTGAATAAAACTCCTCCGATTTCTTACTTCCGAACGCATCTATAATCGAGACATGAAAAGAGGTCGGAACTTCCGTAACCGGCCGGAACCGGAAAAAACGATGGGCCGGATTGGGGAATAATTGCAGGCGTCCCGGTTCATTGGATTCAACAGCAACGGGATCGGAAAAAGAATAGGTGCCGTCCATATCCGTCTGACGAAGACGATAATAGGACCTCCCTGCATTGGGTTGGTGATCCGCAAACCGATAGCTCTTCAACTCATTGGATGTGCCTGCTCCGTCAACGGTGCCTACCGCTTTGTAGTCTGTGCCGTCCATACTCCGTTCCACGGTGAAATAAT
>JBJOMA010000137.1:0-5532 GCA_046052625.1 Bacteroidota bacterium | reverse complement strand
CCGACCGTCTTGTTCGCACCCCAGGAGCCGATACCGTTTCCGATCGTATACGAAAGACAGATGAAGCCCCAGATCATGGCGGTCACCGCGATGATGAAGGAACCCCACCAGTACTTGTTCGCCTTCCCTTCGATCGGGCGGCAGATGTCTTCGGTCATTTCGCTGTACGTCTTGTGCCCGAGGATCAACGGGTCACGTACGACCGATTCATGTGATGCATTGCTCATGTTGCGGAATGGATGCTTTTCAGTGGATGTTTATCAGGCTTCTTTTCCCTCTTCGATGTTTCTCACCTTGGTCTGATAGAAGACGTTCGGCTGGACGTTGAGTTCGCCGAGCAGGTGATAGCTGCGTCCCTTCATATCCAAAGCCTTGTTGATATTGCTTCCTTTGAGTTTGAAATCGCCGAAGGTGATGGCATTGGTCGGGCAGGACTGCGCACAGGCCGTGTTGATCTGGCCGTCCGCGATCGCTTTGCCGGCGCGCTTGGCGTTGAGTTTGCCTTCCTGGATGCGGTGTACGCAAAGTGAACACTTCTCCATGACACCGCGGGAACGGACCGTCACATCCGGGTTCAACACCATCTTGCCGAGGTCATCATTCATCGAGGTATTGAAGACGAATTGCTCGTTGTCAGAATATTTGAACCAGTTGAAGCGGCGGACCTTGTACGGACAGTTGTTCGCACAGTAACGGGTACCTACGCAGCGGTTGTAGGTCATCTGGTTCATACCCTCCGAGCTGTGGCTCGTGGCGATGACCGGACAAACCGTTTCGCAAGGGGCATGGTTGCAATGCTGACACATGACCGGCTGGAAGACCACGCGCGGATTGTCGCTCGGAACCTCCATGGCGATGATGTCGCCCTTCTCCCCTTCTTTCGGATCCGCATCACTGGAATAATAGCGGTCGATTCGCATCCAGTGCATTTCGCGGCTGCGCAGCACTTCATCTTTGCCGACGACCGGAACGTTGTTTTCAGCCGTACAGGCGATGACGCAGGATCCGCATCCGATGCAGGAATTCAGGTCAATCGCCATGCCCCAATGATGGTGGCCGTCTTCATGCTCGTCCCACAGGGAACTCTGTTCGGCAGTCTGCTTGGTAGCCTCGTGACCGACGTGCACCATGAAGAGTTCTTCCGGATTGCCGGCCTTGGGATCCTTCGTCCAGGCGGAGAGGGTCGTTTCCTTTACGATCGCACGACCCATCATCGTATGGTGGGTCTGCGTACCGGCAAGGACATAATCATCGTCGGTGGTCTTTTCGACAGACACGCCGGAAACGTTGTAATTGTAGGTTCCGCCCTGGACGGAAACGAAAGGATACGCGTTGACTCCGCGTGCATCGGCCACCTTACCGGCGACGGAACGACCGTAACCGATAGCAAGACCGAGGGTTCCTGCCGCCTGACCGGGCTGGACCACTACGGGACCTTTGACGCTCAAAGAGCCTGCCTTTACATTGACGACATTGCCCTGCTTCCAACCCTTTTCACGGGCATCCGCAGGAGAAACAGTCACATAATTATCCCAGGTGATCTTCGTGATCGGGTCCGGAAGCTCCTGCAACCAGGGGTTATTGGCCTGCGAACCGTTTCCGAGTCCGGTCTTTTCGTAAATGACGAGTTCCATTCCGGAAGACGCCGAGCCGGAAGCTGCAGCTGCGGAGAGATCCGCCTTGCAGCTGTACGACTGAGCAGTAGCCGGTGCGTTTTCAACCACACCGTCTTGCAATGCCTTCTCCCAGGAGACGGATTTACCGGCCCAGTTGCGCTGCAGATAGTCGTGATAGCTGCCCGAAGCACCGCTCCAGGTCATGAGGCTCTCCTGCATCTGACGCGCGTTGAAAAGCGGAGAGATAGTCGGCTGAGACAAAGAATAAGCTCCGGTACGGGGCTCGAAATCGTTCCATGACTCCAGCACGTGGAGATCGGGACAATTATAGTTGCAAAGCGACGCGGTCTCGTCAGGGCGGTCAGAGAATGCGACCGTCAATTCGATGCCTTTCATCGCCTTCGCGAGATCGGCGCCTTTCGGATGCGTGTAAACCGGATTACAATTGTATACCAGCAACGCGGAGACTTCTCCTTTTGAAACTTCATCCATCAACGCCTCGACTTCGCTGTCGGAGCCGTTGCGCAGGTTACTTGCATTGTCAAGGTCGATGGTGCTTCCGTAGTTGCCCAACAACGCGTTGATGCCGTTCACCAGGTTCTGGATGCCGACCTGATTGATTCCGCAAACGACGAGCGACTTGCCTTTGTTGTTCCACAGCTCTTCTGCCGTAGCCGCAACCGCCTTCTGGAGGTCGCCGGAAACGGATGCGGATAACGGTGCGGCACCGGCCTTTGCGGCAACAGCGTTGTAAAGCGCTGCGGCAACGGAAACCTGCTGGGAAGGCTTCACCGTCACGCGACGGTCAGCGTTACTACCTGTGACGGAAAGACTGGATTCGAACTGGATGTGACGCGACATCGTCTTTTTGCCGTCGTCCAGTTTACGGGTGACCGCATACTGGTTGGCATGCTCGACAGGAGAAATCCAGTTGACTAGGAAATCAGCAGCCAGCGATACGATGACTTCCGACTTGTCAAAACGATATGACGGAATCACGGCTTTGCCGAAACTCTCCATGTTGGCCTGACGCATTGCAGCGACAGAAACGGCGTCGTACTGGATATGCTTCGTGCCCGGATAATTAGCGGCGAATTCACCGATGACCTTCAACGTGGAAGGACTGTTGACCGTGGAGGAGAGGATGCGGATCTTGCCGCCCTTCTGAGAAATAGCAGCAAGCTTAGAGGTGATTTCCTTGTCAACATCCGCCCAAGCTGCCGCTTTTCCACCGATCATGGCAGAAGCATAGCGGGCAGAATCATACAGGGAGAGAACACCGGCCTGCACGCGCGCGTTGACACCGCCTTTTGTGACGGAACTGAGCGAGTTACCTTCCAGTTTGATGGGGCGTCCGTCGCGCGTCTTCACCAGTACGCTACAATAATCGTAGCCATCGAAATAAGTGGAAGCATACCAGTTGGCGATACCCGGAGTGATCTGATCGGGACGGATCAGATAAGGAATACTCTTACGGACCGGCGCTTCGCAGGCGGCGAGAGAAGCCGCAGCTACGCTGAATCCGAGGAATTTCAGAAAGTCACGACGCGGGGTGACAGAAGCGTCATCGGACTTCTTCTGAACGATTTCGTCGAGCGGGAGATTTTCGAAAAACTCATTGTTCTTCAATCGGTTGAACTCCGGCTCGTTCCGAAGTTCTTCCATTCCTTTCCAATAGCGTTGGCTCATCGGGTAGTTATATGATTGTTTCTAAATCCTGGCTGAAAGGCAGATCAATAATGACAACGGGCGCACTCCAATCCGCCGATTTCGGATACGGTGATGATTGAATCGGCACCCGGCTTGGAGAGCAACTCCTTGTGATATTCATTGTAATAGTCATTACCGGCCATCTTTACCTCGGTCTTGCGGTGACAGTCGATACACCAGCCCATCGTGAGCGGCGAATACTGACCGGCGACTGTCATGCTGTCCTGAACAGGACCGTGACACGTCTGACAAGCGATCTTACCCACAGACACGTGCTGAGCGTGGTTGAAGTAGGCAAGGTCCGGCAGGTTGTGTACACGCACCCACTGGATCGGTTTCGGGTTAGGACCGTAGGTTCCTTTATCCGGATCGTAATCGAGGGCCTTGTAGATCTTGGCGATCTCCTCGGTACCGGTCTGCGGTCCTTTGCGCACATACTTGTGGCAGTTCATACAGACGTTAGCCGAAGGAATGCCGGCGACCTTACCGCGCTCCGCACCGCTGTGACAATAGATACACTGGATCTGCATCTCACCCGCATGCAGTTTGTGGGAATATTTGATCGGTTGCTCGGGCGTATATCCCTGCATCACACCGATGTTCTTTAACGTGTACCAGCCTTTGACGGAACCCCAGCCGGTCAGGACGAGCAGGATGACGGCAACAAGCTTCTTGTTGTTGCGTGCCCAATGGATGAAAGCCTCCTTACGACCCAGCTGAATCGGCTCGGGCTCGCCCGTGCGCTGGCGGACAGCACGCTCAAGTGTACTCTGGACACGAGAGAGGATGGTGAGCAAGACATACAGCACAAGACCGGCGATGATCAGGTAAAGACCGATCGGCGCTTCTTCGGCAGGTGCAGAACCGTCGCCGGCAGCAGGAGCCACAGCAGCCGCATCCGGCTTCTCCGCTTCTGTCTTCACATAAGCCAGGATCGATTTGATCTCGTCATCCTTCAACGCGAAGGACGGCATCTGGGTCTTGTTGTACTCGTTGTATATCTTGTTGGCATACTCGTCGCCGGATTTGATCACAGCTGACGAATTCTTGATCCACTTCAGCAACCACTCCTCCGGACGACGGGTTTCGATACCTTTCAGTGCAGGTCCGATCAACTTTTCCTTTACGGCGTGGCAGCTAGCACACTGCGCCTTGAACAGTGCTTCACCGTCCTGTACGGCAGCAGCATCCTGCGCAGAAACAGAGAGGGAAATGAATACTGAAACGATGAATGCGAAGACACTCAAACTCTTCATCTTGATGCGGGCGGTTATGCTCATATCAGTTTTGTTAGCAATCATAACGTCCGGAAGATTCCTGCGGACGGCAAAAAGACCGACTCCGGACAGTCACCGGAAAGTCATTTTTGACGGCGCAAATTTATTAGAAAGTGGCTAAAATGATATGAAAAGGGAAAAAAATATACATTTAGAACGGTTCTAAATAAACATGACAGTCTGAAAAGAATCAATGACCGGTGCCCAATAGCAGATAGGGCGCACTTTAAGCGATAAGCGGTTGTAATTCAGCAGGATAATTAAAATCCGGCCTTCTCGGAAATGCCTTACAGCATTTTCCGGCCGGTTAATCAGTAGTCACCTCGAACGGTGAATCCGGTAAAGCACAGGCTTGGATGGACTCGCATCATTTTCAATGCTGATGACCTGAAGATTAAGCAGATAGCGGCCGTCCGGCACCTCGTCCGGTACGTAAATCAACTCAGTGATGGTCGCATCCCTACGCGTATGCTCCGGATGGTTCCAAAACGCGTGGTGTGCCTTGAGAGCGCCGCCATCCTCCTCCTTATCAACAGAAGGAAGGTCGATGAGCAAGTGCCGGATACCGGCTTCACGGATGAGCGCAGCCGCCTCATGGTGCAGGAATACCGGATTGGTGCCGGAGTAATGGCGAGTCGCTTTTCCGGCTTGATTCGGCCGGGTCCGGATGACCAGCGCTTCATCGGCATCCTGCAGGACGGCGTGTAACTGCTCCGGAAGTATGACCAGGTCGTCGAACAGTTTCGACGGATTCACCGAAACCAGATCAGCAACGAACCAGAATTTCTTCACGTGGTCTTGCACCGTCTCCTTCTCCTTCGAGATGTGACCGACCGTCTCCGTATGTGTCCCGTTACCATGAGGATTCAACGTGACCGTATTCACATTACAGGGTCCTCCCTGAGTGACATCGCCGACAAACGCTCCGG
>JBJOMA010000136.1:0-6698 GCA_046052625.1 Bacteroidota bacterium | reverse complement strand
GAACATGGAGATGGAGACGACGAAAGGGAATATGAACATGGCTGCTGCCACTTTAGGCAGGACGAGGTATGCGGCGGAATTGATACCCATGATTTCCAACGCATCAATCTGTTCGGTTACGCGCATGGTTCCGATCTCGGAGGCGATGCTGGAACCGATTTTTCCTGCAAGTACGAGGCTGATCATGGTGGGTGAGAATTCCAGAATGATCGAATCGCGGGCGACGATTCCGACAGCCGACATCGGTATGAGCGGATTCAACAAGTTATAGACCGTCTGTATGGTAATGACGGCTCCCATGAAAACGGAGACTAACGCGACGATACCCATCGAGCCGTATCCGAAATTGTCCAGTTCGCGCAGGAACTGTTTCCAATAGATCGAAAGTTTCTCCGGTTTACCAACCAGGTCTTTCATGAAGATCCAATACCGCCCGAGGTGAAAAAGCCATCTGCTCATCGCACGTAAAATTACGAATTCAGCGTTCTTCCCTCTGTGTAAGGAATCCGGATTCTTAACAACCGATTTATGCCTAACTTCAAGTCATGAAAAAAGCCGTAGGTATGCTACTTCTTTTGGCGATGGCAGGAAGCACGAGCAGCTGTTTCCTCTTCAAGAAGAAATGCGACTGCCCGAAATTCGGCGCTGCCGGAACCGGGTTCGTCAGGATACCCGAAGCGGGTACGTCCAGCATGGGCAAGAAGACGTCGACGCATCCATAATTTATTGTTTTTCAATATATTAATATTTAAAGAAGGATGACCCTGCTGATGGCGTGTCACAGAAAATTGGACTACTTTTGATGCTTATTTATATCGATTCTAAATAACCGTGGCGGCCGAAACCTGTGTCCTTTCCGAGCTTCAACCGGGTAAAAAAGCCCTGATCGAGAGCTTCACGGATTTCGAACTCTCGCTCAAACTGTTGGAGATGGGATTCATTCCGGGTGAGACTATCGAGATCATCCGGACAGCTCCTTTTGGTGATCCGATCGCCGTGGGTGTTTCGGGTTATATGCTAAGTCTTCGAAAAAAAGAGGCTGAGAGCGTGCGGGTCCGTCCTTGCTGAAACAAACGACATCTTTACATTCTACAACCAGTGGCAAGGCGGATTAAAATAGCGTTGATAGGTAATCCCAATTCCGGGAAGTCCACGGTCTTCAACGATCTGACCGGCCTCAATCAGAAGGTGGCCAATTTCCCCGGGGTTACGGTAGAACAGAAAACCGGATCCTTTCAGGTACTTTCAGCCGACGGAGAAACCATTCAAGCGGAAATCCTTGATTTACCCGGCACCTATTCCTTGTATCCGAAATCGCCGGAGGAGGAATTACCCTTCCGTCTACTCTGTAATCCGGACCATCCATCCCATCCGGATCTTACCATCGTGACCGCTGACGGCACGAACCTGAAGCGAAACCTGTTCCTTTGCTCGCAGGTCATTGATCTTGGTATTCCCGTCATCCTCGTGATCAACATGATGGATCTTGTCCGCAAGCAGGACATGCACATCGACTTTGCGGAACTTGAAAAACGGTTGGGCATCCGGATCATTCCAATGAATGCCCGTAAGAAGGAAGGACTCGGCGACCTGAAAGCCGCCATCGCCGCTTCGAAGCATTCCACCGGGTCGCCTCAGCTGGAATCACGCTCAATGGCGCCGGAAACAGTAGACAGGATCCGCAAGGCGCTGCATGTGAACACTGACTACAACGCCTTCCTGGTAGCCAACAATCTCCACCTGATCGAATCGTTCGAACTCAAAGACGAGAAACGTGAACAGATCCGTGCCATCATCCGTGAGACGGAATTCCAGGCTGAACAGTTGCAAGCCCGTGAAACGCTGGAGCGCTACAAACTGATCACCACGTACCTGAAAGAATGTGTGAAGGAATCGCAGCGACCGATCCGCGACTCCTACAGCTACCGTATCGACCAGCTCCTCACCCACCGCGTCTGGGGTTATTTCATTTTCCTCGGAGTGCTATTCCTGATGTTCCAGTCCATCTTCACATGGGCATCCTACCCGATGGACCTGATCGACAGCGGATTCAACTGGTTGAATTCCCATGTACAGGAGTCGCTGCCACCGGGGCTGTTGAACGACCTTATCGTGGGCGGACTCCTGGCCGGTATAAACGGCATCGTGGTATTCGTGCCACAGATCGCACTGCTCTTCTTTTTCATCGCATTGCTGGAGGACACGGGATACATGTCGCGTGTCAGTTTCCTGCTCGACCGGCTCATGCGCGGTTTCGGCATGAACGGAAAATCACTCATACCGCTGATGAGCGGCGTGGCTTGTGCTGTACCGGCACTACTTTCCACACGGACGATCCGCAACCGAAAGGAGCGGCTTATTACCATCATGGTGACTCCGTTGATGAGCTGTTCTGCGCGACTTCCCGTATACACGCTGTTGGTAGCATTGGTCATTCCGCGGGACATGGTCATGGGGATGTCGCTCCAAGGCATCGCGATGATGCTCCTCTATCTCATCGGTTTCCTGGCGGCCCTTGCCGCAGCGTTGATCATGAAATATGTGTTGCACTCGGAAGAACGCAGTTTCTTCATCATGGAACTGCCTGTTTACCGTATCCCGCGGTGGAAGACGATTTTCCTTCACATCCTTGAAAAAGTCCGCATCTTCCTGTTCGATGCCGGAAAGATCATTCTCGCCATCTCCATCGTCCTCTGGGTGCTCTCTTCATTCGCTCCCGGCGACACCTTCGAACAGATCGACCATAAATACGAGTCGTTACAGGCAACCGGCAGCGTCACTACCGATTCATTGCAAGCCATAATACAGGCAGAAAAACTGGAGCACTCCTATGCCGGAATGCTCGGCCACGTCATCGAACCGGCTATCCGGCCTTTGGGATTTGACTGGAAAATCGGCATCGCCTTGATCACGTCATTCGCAGCAAGGGAGGTTTTCGTAGGCACAATGTCCACCATTTACAGTGTTGGAGACGAACGTGCTGCGGAGCGGACGCTGCGGGAAAAAATGGCCGAGGAAAAAGACCCTTCGACAGGCCTGCCGCGCTACACGCTGGCCGTAGGCCTCTCACTGCTCCTCTTCTACGCGTTCGCGATGCAGTGCATGAGTACCCTGGCTACCGTCTATCGTGAGACCAAACGGATGAAATATCCCTTGATCCAACTGCTCTACATGAGCGGACTGGCGTATCTTTCCAGTCTGCTGGTCTACCAGCTGCTTCGCTGAACGAATTAAAGTAACTTTCCATTCCCTTCCGGTACCCGGAACGATTCATCGTTAAACTGTCGGATCAATCTCCTTGTGATACCGTGACCATCGAAGCAGTCCTATCGAAATACGTTCCTGAACAGGCGGTCGTCGCTTGCACACGATGGATCGTCAACCGGAACATCCACCTCAAGATCACGGAAGTGCGGAGCACCAAACTCGGAGACTACCGACCGTTGGGTCGTGACAAAGGTCATCGGATAACCGTGAACCATGATCTCAATCCGTACGCGTTCCTGATCACTTTCACGCACGAAGTGGCTCACCTGCACTGCTTCATGAAATACGGATCGGACCATCCTCCGCATGGGAAAGAATGGAAGCAAGAATTCCGCATCCTGTTGGGAGAATTTCTCGGACAAGGCATTTTCCCTTCCGACCTCGAGCAGGTACTGCACCGGCATCTTACCGACCCTCCATCATCCAGTTGCCACGACCCTCAGTTGATGAAAGCACTGAAAATGTACGACCCATCTAAAAGCGAGCAGGTCTATCACCTGGATGAGCTGCCGGACGGAAGCATTTTCAAATTGCATGGTGGGCGGTCAAAACTGAGATTCCAAAAAGGCCTTAAAAGCCGTACCCGTTTCAGATGTCTGGAGCTGAACTCCGGAAAAGAATATTTTGTGAGCGGAATCGCTGAAGTGCTGCCTGAGCAGACCTTTCCGGTCACGGCTGCAAAATGATGCAACATATTCATTTTCAGAAATATTCGACCATAATGCAGACGGTATAATTTAATCAATTAACGTACCTTTGCGCGTCTTTGATCCGCGGTCTCATGTCAGCAGAAAAAACGCCCCTATCGCCACTTCCCGTATCTGAAATGGCTGAGAACCTGATCGGTTCGGAAATCATCAAACTGGCTGCTGAGATCCACGAGAAGATCCGAAACGGCGATCGCATCTTCAATTACACGATTGGTGATTTCGACCCGAGGATCTTCCCGATACCTGCTGAACTGACCGAAGAGATCATCAAGGCCTATCAGCAGCATCACACGAATTATCCTGCGGCGAACGGCATGCCGGAACTCCGCAAAGTAGTATCGGAATTCCTGGAACAACGCCAGGGTCTCCGCTATTCTACGGAAGAAATCCTTATTTCAGGTGGGGCCCGTCCGCTCATTTACGCTACTTACCTCACCTTGTTGGACAAAGGGGACACGGTGGTATTCCCGGTACCCTCGTGGAACAACAACCACTATTGTCACCTCTCCTCTGCCACACCGGTTTTCGTGGAGACGAAGCCTGAGAACAACTTCATGCCTACGGCCGATGAACTTCGTCCTCACCTGAAGAACGCCACCCTGCTGGCTCTGTGTTCGCCGCTGAATCCGACCGGTACTGTTTTCACGAAAGAACAGTTGGAATCGATCTGCGACCTCGTACTGGAGGAAAACAAAAGACGAAACGGTCAGGGCAAACCGCTCTACCTGCTTTTCGACCAGGTCTACTGGGTGTTGACTTTCGGTGAGACGCGTCATTTCGATCCGGTACGGCTTCGTCCTGAATTACGTGATTACACCGTTTTCATCGACGGTATTTCAAAATCTTTTGCCGCAACGGGTATCCGCGTCGGTTGGGCATTCGGTCCGCATCGGATCATCGACAAGATGAAAGCCATCCTATCACACGTCGGCGCATGGGCACCGAAAGCCGAACAGGTTGCAAGCGGTGTCTATTTGCGGAACAACGAAGCCATCGACCGTTTCCTGATGCAATTCAAGGGCGAGATTTCCGAACGCTTGCAGAAGTTCTACGACGGATTCCTGGCTTTGAAAAAAGCCGGTCACCGGGTCGATGCCATCGCACCGCAAGCTGCGATCTACCTTACCGTGCGTATCGATCTGAAGGGTAAAAAGACCGCCTCCGGGAATCTGCTGCACGATCAAAAAGCAGTGACTCAATTCATCTTGGACGAAGCCAAGCTGGCCGTAGTGCCGTTCTCCGCTTTCGGATCAAGCGACGATTCGACGTGGTACCGGCTCTCTGTCGGCACCTGTAACAAACATGAGATTGACGAGTTGTTTGCGCAACTGACCCGCATACTGTCAACCCTTACCGACTGAACCCGCTGCCACCTGCAGCTCATTCTGCAATGAAGAACAACTACTGTGTGATCATGGCCGGCGGCATCGGCAGCCGTTTCTGGCCGATGAGCCGGAATAATTTCCCGAAGCAGTTCATTGATATCCTGGGCACGGGCGAAACACTTATCCAGCAGACCTATCGCCGGTTCCTGAACGTCTGCCCGAAGGACAACATCTACGTCGTCACCAACGAGGGTTATCTGGAGCATGTACGGCAACAACTGCCTGCACTTTCCGAATCGCAGATTCTGGCGGAGCCCATGCGAAGGAACACGGCACCTTGCGTAGCCTACGCTGCTCACAAGATTCATTCCCTCGATCCGAAGGCCAACCTGATTGTCGCGCCATCGGATCACATCATCAAAGACGAAGAACGCTTCCGTTCAGCCGTACTGAAAGGTCTTGAATTCACCGCCCTTGGTGAACGATTGCTGACGATCGGCATTCAGCCCAGCCGTCCCGATACCGGATACGGATATATCCAGGTGCAGGAAGATCACGGAAAGGAGGAGCTGTCGGTCAGTCGTGTCAAGACTTTCACCGAAAAGCCCAATTTGGAAATGGCGAAGTTCTTCCTGAAGAGTGGCGAGTTCCTCTGGAACGCGGGCATTTTCGTGTGGAGTGCCGATGCCATCCTGAAGGCTTTCAACGATCATCTTCCGGACATGCACGCATTGTTTGAAGAGGGGAAAGGCAAATACAACACCGCCGATGAGCCTGAATTCATCAAAGGGGTTTATGAGAAGTGCACTAACATCTCCATCGATTACGGTATCCTGGAGAAGGCAAAAAACGTTTACGTGTTGAGTGCTGAATTCGGCTGGAGCGACCTGGGTACTTGGAAATCGTTATATGAACACCTGCCACATGATGCCGCCGGCAATGCCATCGTCGGGCCAAACGTTATGCTTGATAAGTCCTCGAACTGTATCGTAAATCTGCCTAAGGATCAATTGGCGGTGATTCAGGGCCTTGACAACTACATTGTCGTCTACTCCGACAACGTCCTGCTTATCTGTCCGAAGGATGACGAACAGCAGGTACGTAACCTGGTGAACGATGTGAAACTTAAAAAAGGCGACAAGTACATCTGAACATTCACCCCGAAAAATAAAAAAGGGCGGCCCGAAATGAACGGCCGCCCTTTTACTTTTTTAGAACGCTTAATGGATTTCTCCGACCATTTCAGCAGGAATGACCCATTCATCAAACTGTTCAGCAGTCAGGTGACCGAGTTGGACTGCAGCCTCTTTGAGCGTCAGTCCCTGCTTATGGGCGGTCTGAGCGATTTCAGCAGCTTTGTAGTAGCCGATCTTCGTATTCAGGGAAGTAACGAGCA
>JBJOMA010000135.1:0-6627 GCA_046052625.1 Bacteroidota bacterium | reverse complement strand
ATTTGAAAAATTCTACCGGGCGCATACGGGAAATATCCACGACGTAAAAGGATTCGGTCTCGGACTGAGCTATGTGGATATCCTGTTGAGGGAACACGGAGGCTGGATTCGCGTCCACAGCGAACCCGGGAAAGGAAGCACGTTCGAATTCCACTTGCCGAATCATAAAACAACTGCATCATGAACACCGAAAAATATAAAGTCCTGCTAGCCGAAGACGACCCTAATTTCGGCTCGGTCCTTAAAAACTACCTGGAACTGAATGATTATCAGGTAACCTTGTGTTCCGACGGAAACGACGCCTATGACCGATTCGTAACCGGCAGTTACGACCTTTGCCTGTTGGACGTCATGATGCCCAAGAAGGACGGTTTCACCCTTGCGAAGGAGATACGGGAAAAGGATTCCGGCGTTCCTATCATATTCCTGACCGCAAAAACCATGAAAGAAGACATGTTGTCAGGATTCCAGGTAGGCGCCGATGATTACATCACCAAGCCTTTCGATTCAGAGGTGCTGATCTATAAGATAAAAGCCATTCTTAAGCGGAGCAACGAGCGCGGACATGATATGACTCAAAAGGAGTTCCAAGTCGGCAAATTCCATTTCAATTACGACCTCCGTTCCATCAGTGACGGAGGGAATGCCCAGAAACTTTCTCCTAAAGAAGCGGACCTGTTACGCCTGCTCTGCATTTTCAAGAACGAGCTCTTGCCCCGCCAGAAAGCGCTGTTGGACATCTGGGGGGACGACAATTATTTCAATGCGCGCAGCATGGATGTGTTCATCACCAAGCTTCGTAAATACCTTAAGGAGGATCCTAAATTGGACATCATCAACGTCCACGGTAAAGGATTCCGACTCATTGATACGGCTGTGCGGTAAAAGAGCGGCCTATTTGTTAGCTTTGCAGGACACAACAAGACAGTCATGGTCTTTTATCTGTCCATCGTCCTTTACATAGCAAGTGTCATTGCCGCGCTTATCCTGATGATCACAGGAAAAAGCTGGACACTTAAGCGTTTCTTCCTCCTGGCATCCATTCACATCTGTTTCATCCTGCTTTATCTTTTAAAAGGACTTCGCGTTGAAGAGAATGCATCAACGAACTACTTCTTCCTGTTTTTCGTCTGTACAGGCACTGCCCTTTCCGGACTGATCTGGCGGATAACATCTCCTCTCTTGCTGCGCGCCTACTTCAGCCTGTTCATGCTGACCTTTCCCCTATTCCTTTTTTCTCCTTCCATGCTGGTCAACTTCCTTCTTACCGGCAAATACACGGATACGCTCGGAAAGACATTCTGCATCAAGGACAACCTTTTCCTTGAACAGCAACAGGGTTGGAAGGGAACGAACGGCACCTTTGCCTACAAGCTGGTGGAGCGCCACGGGATTTTCCACAAACCGATAGCCCGTGATATACAATTCGGTGGCAGAATCGACTCTACACGTACACTTCTGCTCCTTAAAGACAGCACTACAAGCATCCGCGGATACCGGATTACGGAAACCTATGTCTCCACTACGATCGACAGCATCGATGTAACCGTCGACCTGAGGCCGAAAACGGAGATGAAAATAGAACGCAAGCTCCTTCCATGAAGCGCATCCTCCAACTGCTATTCTTAACCGGCTCCACGATCTCGGCATCGGGCCAACTTCCGGATACCGACATATTCCTCAGCCGGATAACACGTTCAGAGAAGGGATTTGAATTTTCGCCACCAACAAACATGACCCGGCGTCCGGGCTACGACAATCAGCCTGCCTTTACGGATGACGGTAATGCATTTTATTTCGTATCCATCAACAAGGACACGACCCAGTCGGATATCTACAAATGCGATCTGGTCAAGCGCACCGTGAACCCTTTTACCAGGACTTCCACGAGCGAGTACTCTCCACGTATCACACCCGACGGAAAAGGGGTATCCGTCGTTCGTGTAGATCCGGACAGCGGACAGCGCTTCTACGTCATTCCGATTGAAATGCCAAAGGCCGCTATCCATATTGACAACTCGGATTCGATCGGCTACTATGCATGGACCAACGATTTCACCATCGCCATGTTCATTCTAGAGGGAAAATCCAACTCACTACAACTATTGAATATCCGGAGCGGGGAACGAAAAAGGATCGCGCCGTCCATCGGGCGATGCCTAAAGACGGATTTAAAAATAAATAACCTGTATTACACTGATAAATCAGACACCAATACGACCATTATTCACCGGATCGACCTGAAAGAAATGAACGACACTTCTATCATCCGTTGCATGAAAGGCAGTGAAGACTTCGAAGTGCTGGAAGACGGCTCCTTATTGCAAGGAAATGAAGGGCGCTTATACATTGCTAAACCCGGCTCATCCGAATGGGAGCTGGCAGCCGACTTCAGCAGTGTCCTGAAGGATTTTTATCGAATTGTCGTCGATCCGACCGGACGTCTGCTCGCACTGGTGGCGTATACCGGACATAAGCCCTGATGAAACGGGTCGATTATCTGATTATCGGGCAAGGCCTTGCAGGCACCTGTCTGGCGATATGCCTTTTAAGGGCAGGGAAGCGGATACTTCTCGTCGATGAATACAAGCTGAACAGTTCTTCCAAAGTAGCTGCCGGTTTCCTTCACCCGATAACAGGTCGACGCATCGTCAAGACCTGGATGGCGGACCAGCTGTTCCCTTTTGCCGTAAATTATTACCGTAACATAGAAGCGGAGAGCGGAAAAATCTTCTTCCATCCGATGAAGAGTCTGGAAATGGTGACGCAAACCAAGCAGCTCAACGATTGGAACGAACGTTCTGCCGATCCCAACCTTAAACTATACATTCAGGAAGAATCCCGGAGCGAAGTTGCCATTCAACTTCAACACCATCTTAAACGGTATCTAGTATCGGGCGGCGGCTGGTTAGATATCGCGGGACTCCTTGATCATTTCATGACAGTGTGGAAACAAAACGAGGTATTGAAAAAACTGCCGTCTGAAATATCAGACCCTTCGGATTACAGGTCACTGACAAACAGCCTTGACATAGAAGCGGATCGCATAATATATTGCGAAGGACATTCGGCAGCTAAGAATCCGTTATGGTCCTGGCTTCCCTTTGATCCGGCCAAAGGGGAACTGCTGACAGTTGAGATACCCGGTCTTGAAGAAAAACATATCATCGTGAACGGTATCTTCATCATCCCGTTGGGAAAATCACGATTCCGGGTCGGATCGACCTACTCCTGGCATTCCATAGACGACATACCTACTGAAAAAGCCCGCTTACAACTTACAGAGAAACTGGAGAATACGATACGTTTACCGTTCAGCTTAGTAGATCAAAAAGCTGGCATCCGTCCGGCGGTCAAAGGCCGAAGGCCGTTAATCGGTCAGCATCCCGAGCACAAGAAATGCTGGATTTTCAATGGTCTCGGTAGCAAAGGAGGCACGCTAGCTCCCTGGTTTGCCCAGCACCTGTCCGAACACTTCTTACAAGGAAAAGACCTGCTACCTGAAGTCGATATCGCCCGGTTCGGAAAGGGATAAGTCGGCCGGTGTAGCGTATGCGAACTAAAATACTTATTTAAGGTCAACGACCTTGTTTGTGAAGGATGAACAGCGCTTCCGTCTGTATCGTTTCCTCCAACGGCTTTCCTGATTGTTCTGATTTCTCCTTGACCGACTTGAACCATTCAGGTATCGTACGGATCTGCTGCTTGATTTCTTCAAGTTTCCGGTTATAAAACGCAGTGTCGGAAAGTTCCGTACAATATAGATTGTAAGCGATACGGTCGAAATCGAACGGAAAATTCAACATGGTGCCTTCGGTGTTCAACAGCATGACCACGTCATGTTTTGCAATCAGGGATTTGACATCGACCTGGTCACGATCCATGATTCCATTTACATAAGGAGAATGTATTTCATGGAAATAAAATCCGAAAGTGGTGGTATCGAAAATGCGTTTGCACACTTCCTTGCCGAAGATATTCCAGAAGAAGCTGTCGCCGATATTCATCAATTTGATACGATCACGTCCTTCTTCGAAATATTGCAGCTTAGGATAACGCAAACGAGGCTTGTCAATCGAACAAAGGATATTCATACCCGCTTCTATGTCCGCATCGATCTGACTTACGCTATCGTTCTGATAGAATTCATTCCAATATACATCCACGGGATCATAACCGCGAACTGTTGCGAGATACCGGTTAATGGAGTCGATTGCAAGCACGGCTCCGTAATCGCTCCAATGGATTCCTGTTTTCGGGTATAACAGAAACGGAGAAGACTCCTTATTGGCAATGAACCAGGCATTGAAGTCGATGAACAGCAATCCGCTTTTCGCTATCGCATCCCTGTAGGATTTATAATTCGTTGAATCATTCACACGTTGATAACGATCCGGAATGTATTCCGGATAAAAAGAGGCCTTTCCCGGAGCGAAAACGACGAGCAACGTCTTGCCCATTCGTTTGAAGACACTGTCGACCGATATGAGTCTTTTCACCACGGAATCGACACGCTTTTGACCTACAAAGCTCTCGCCGTAATAATCCTTGATATAAGCCTCTTCGAACAAGTACCCCTCCCTTCCGATGATGACCCCGTTGGCCTTCGCCTGACGGAACAACGAATAGTAGAGCTGATTATTGATACGTACCAGCGTATTGCGGAATCCGAATTCCTGATTGAGAAACGCCTCTTTCCCTTTCTGGTAGCTTTCATTGTGCCATCCCTGCACACTGATATACACCCTTTCGACTTTGGTGATCGCGCCCTTCAGCGGTTCGATATTGAAAAGCCGTGTGCGGTTTTGAAAATAAGAAAGGAGCAACACCACTTGGATGAGCAAGACCGATACGGATTTCAAATGTTCACTTTTCATGGCTTAAAAGCGATAATAGATGAACGGATTGAAACCGGAAGAAGTGATACGACCTACACAGACTATGAAGAGCAGAACCGAAATCAATGTGACGACCAAACCTGTGCGCGGAGAATACACGGTGTAATAGACCAGCTCTTGGAGCTTTTTTCCTTTTCGAAATGCAAAGAGGAAAGAGAACAGGGTCGCAAAGAACAGCATTATCAGGAATTCCCTGTTTTCATAAATTGGAAATACCTCGAAGTCCGGACGGATCATCGTACGAAGTACAGTCAGCGCCTGATCGAAAGTCTCCATGCGGAAAAAGACCCATCCGACCATGACCACCAGGAATGTAAAGACGGTAGCGAACAGCGGACCGATCCGGTCGAGCACCCGCAGAAGAAAAAGCCGATCAAGAATCAGGAAAACCCCGTGAAAAGCTCCCCAGATGACGAAGTTCCAAGAGGCGCCGTGCCACAGTCCGCTGATCAAGAAGACCACCCATAAGTTGAAGTAGAGACGTAAACGAGAATCGACCTTGTTGCCGCCTAACGGAACATATAAATACTCCTTCATCCAGGCTCCTAACGTCATGTGCCATCTGCGCCAGAATTCACTGATGCTTCTCGACGTATACGGATTGTCGAAGTTCTCCGGCAGTCGGAAGCCAAGCATCCGCGCCATCCCGAGCGCCATATCGGAATAACCGGAAAAATCAAAATAGATCTGGAACGTATAAGCGATGATACCGATCCAAGCAGTGGTGGAATTAAGCAATGAAAGATCGCCGCCGAGGTAGAGATCGGCCTTTTCGGCCATGACATTGGCGATCAGGATCTTCTTGCCCAAGCCCAGCATGAACCGCCAGAAGCCAAGGAGGATATCATCGTTCGATGCCATGCGGTCCTTCGCCTGCATCTGATGCTCGATAAGATTGAAGCGTACGATCGGTCCTGCAATCAATTTCGGAAAAAGGAAAATGTACAGGTAATAATCACGTAATCGTTCGAGCGGCCGTATAACACCCCGATAAGCGTCGATGGAATACGTCAGTGTTTCAAAACAGAAGAAGGAGATACCGATCGGTAATGCCACCTGCGTCCAAGCGACTTGATGGACGCCGACAGCATGTAAAAGTGCGTTTACGTTCTCAATGAAGAAATTGGCGTATTTGAAGTAGGCCAATATACCCATGTTGATCAGGATGGAAAACGCGAGCCAGCGGCGCTTAGCCGGGCCTGCCGGTAAACGGTACATCTTACCGACGATGAAGAAGTCGATGGCCGTGAGCGGAAGCAACAGATAAATGAATCGCGGGGCACCCCACGCATAGAAAATCAGCGAGGCGAACAATAAGATCCAGTTTCGGAACCGGACAGGGGATAACCGATACGCCGTGAAGAGCAGCGGAAAAAAATAAATTAAAAAGATGATGCTGCTGAATACCATGACTATTCTACTTCGAAGCCGTAGATCTTACCGTGAAGGTCGTCTTTCAGATAGGGTATGAATTCCTGTGGAAACGGCATCGGCGGCCACCAATCCGTACGGTGGTACTCCTGGGTGACCAACATCACCATCTGATTATTAGGAATCATCGTGACCTCGTCGTTCATGTAACCGATGACCTGTAACTTGTCTTTTGAGGGACCGATCCGCCAGATGATTTCCGTCGGACGCCATTCGATCTGGTAATAAAAGAATTCAGGATCATAGAGCTCATCGTTCGGAAATGGTGAGCGGATGGTCAAAGCCTGATGCCATTCTT
>JBJOMA010000134.1:0-14986 GCA_046052625.1 Bacteroidota bacterium | reverse complement strand
GCCTGTTACGGTGGGAAAGGACGTGTATCGCTGATTCCTTCTGGAGGAACTACTCCCTATACTTTTGGCTCCACAGATACATCCAACCTAATTGCCGGAAACTACAATTATATCGTGACAGATGCGAATGGCTGTACGGCTACTGCCAATGCAACGATCAATGCTGCACCTCCGCTGCTTGTTGCTTCATCCACTTCCGGATCTATTGCATGTAATGGAACCTCTACAACAGTTTCTGTTTCTGCAACCGGAGGGATTGCGCCATACTCGGGTACAGGGAACTTCACACGGACTGCAGGCACCTACTCCTTCACTGTGATTGATTCGAACAGATGTACAGCCATTACTACTGTATCGATTAGTCAGCCCGCTGCAGCGCTTGCCGCTTCCATTACATCAACCACCAACGTCAGCTGCTTCGCAGGTAACAACGGTGCCGTGACCGTATCGGCCACCTCCGGAACAGGAACCGCTCCCTATCAGTACAAACTGGGAGCAGGCGCTTTCCAATCCAACGGAACCTTCAACGGATTGGCACAAGGTAGCTACACCGTTACCGTACGTGACACGAACGGGTGCACCACAACCCTTCAGGCACCCATCACTCAGCCGGCTGCAGCACTTGCCGCTTCCATCACTTCCACCACCAACGTCAGCTGCTTTGCAGGTAACAACGGTGCCGTGACCGTTTCGGCCACCTCCGGAACAGGAACCGCCCCCTATCAGTACAAGCTGGGAGCAGGCGCTTTCCAATCCACCGGAACCTTCAACGGATTGACACAAGGCAGCTACTCCATTACCGTTCGGGACACGAACGGATGTACCACAACCATTCCCGTATCCATCAATCAGCCCACTGCAGCGCTTGCCGCTTCTGCCTCATACGGTTCAATCGGCTGCTTCGGTGGCACTACGACAGTAACGGTGATTGGAACCGGAGGAACCACGCCCTACTCAGGCGATGGTAATTTCATACATGGAGCCGGAACTCACACCTTCACGGTGACAGATGCAAACGGCTGCACTGCCAATACACAGATTACGATCAACCAACCGGACTCTATTACAATTAATTCCACAGTAGTGAATCCCACTTGTGGAACTTCCAACGGGTTAATCGATATCATTCCCTCCGGGGGTAGTACTCCATATAATTACTTGTGGAATGACAACAGTATATCCGAAGACAGAAACAACTTGACCATCGGTAGTTATAGCGTAAGAGTGACCGACAGGAATGGCTGCTCAAAATCCTCCGATACATTCACGTTGAATTATCAGTTCGCAACACCTACGATTACGATCATCAATTCAGGTGTAGCACCCTTCTATTCCAATACCAGAATATCCTTTTCCATTTCAAATCAGACGTATCAAGGAAATTCACCGTCCTACAGATGGTTCAAAAACAACCAACTTGTAGGATACACTTCAACCTATGTTGACAGCATCTGGTCAAATAACGATTTGATTCATTGCGAGCTGACTTCAAGTCTAAAATGCGCAGATCCGGCAACTGTAGTTTCCAATTCAATATCAATACCAGTACAACCACCACCGGCGAAATATCTGATTGTCGACCAGACCACCAATTATGCCCATTACTACGACAGCACTTTTAACTGGGTCAGTAAAAGTCAATTATCAACCAATGTACTTTACGGAAATACGAATGCCGCCGATGTGGTTTACGCAAACGGAAGTGTATACGTACTGGACGGAAGCCTGAACAAGGTTTACCGTAGCAACGGACCGAATCAACCCGCAACTGGATCAAGCACACTGAGAAGCAATACCAATACCGGACTTAATCCATTGACAGGTATTTACGTTCTGGGGGCCAATTTATATGTTCTTGACAAAAGAGGTAAAGCCATTTACCAATACTCCATATCACAATTATTCACAGGTGCTGCCACTGTGAATGCAATCAGAAAACTATCTCTGAACTCAGGTAACAGCACCGCAGAATCCATAACCTTCCAGATCACACCAACAGATACCCTCGCCTTCGTACTCGACAATGGCAACTCAAACGTTTTCTACAGATATAAATTGGCCACGACATCCACCGGAGTCTCACTTTCGTACCAAAAAACCTCCAAGAAACTAACCACCAATACAGGCGCCAACCTTTCAAAAGCAACGGGCACAGTAATAGATTCCAAAGTGATATGGGTAACCGATAACACCCTCGACATGGCTCTGGGATATTACCTTGACTCCTTGTTCTTCGGCACGTATTCAAGCAGTGCCACGTACAGGGCCCATCTTATGAAGGGACTCAACGCCAACAACGGTTCATCTACCGGCATCACCCTGGTTTCAACCAATTCATTAGTCAGGATAACACAGCCTGCAGAGGAACAGCAGGAGCCGGCGATTGCAATGCAGCGCGGCTTACCGATGCAGCTGCAATCGTTCCCGAATCCGACCAACGGAGCATTCACCTTGCGCATGTACGGACTACAACCTGAGGAAGACACGCGCATCCGGATCATCGACCTCAACGGCCGTGCCATCTATTCTGAAATCATCGCTAACGGCTACGAGTTTTATGAGCAGACCTTTGATCTTAGTTTACAATCTACAGGATTATATCTGCTGATTGTAGAACAGGGAGACCGCAGAGAATCAATAAGAATATTACGACAATAAGAAATCCACCCTGACCGAACCAGACGGCTGCCCAATCGGGCAGCCGTTTTTTATTAGACCTCAGTCAAACGTGAATTGTAATAAAAAAGGCATTATTCACCCGGCTACGGATAATTAGCAGCTATAAACGGCCGTGGATTTGAACTCGGAAAATACTGAATGCACGGACTGAAGACCCGGCGGCAAGTACATAGCCATTCACCCACGACAATCGTCCATTTACCAAATTCCGGCCGTCAAGGGCGAAATTCGACGCGTTTTGAAGAGTATGGCCCACCCTTTCATACACACCAAGACTTGAAATTGATTAAATTGTAAAAGGTGTGGTAAAATCCCGGATAAGGGAAAAACACCGCCTTTGTATGCGATCGCTATTTTCTAGAACCGGACCTTCTTCGATACCCCGTTTCCGTCCGTGGAAATACGTCCGTGTACTGACCTTTTTCCTGCTTTTCATCATCCGACAGACAACAGCCCAGGTTTCCCTGACTGCGACCTCAGGAACTCTCACCGGAACCTATACCACACTCAGTGCAGCGTTCACCGCCATTAACGCCGGTACGCACAAGGGCGCCATCGACCTGCGCATCACCGCCAATACTTCGGAACCGTCTTCACCGACAGCCTTGCTCAAAAGCGCAAGTCCGTCCTCCTATACTTCCGTGACCATCCGCCCTTCCGGAACCGTAACGGTTTCAGGTACCACAGCCTCTTCAAGAGCCATCATCGAACTCAACGGCGCCGACAACGTGACCATCGACGGCGACGATCCCGCAACCGCAGGCACTCGCAACCTGACCATCTCCTTTGTCGCCGCAAGCACCACGTTATCTACGGCCATCGTCCGCATAAGCTCAAATTCTTCCACAGGTACCGACGGTGCGGATAACAACGTAATCAAGAATTGTATATTAATCGGCAGCAGAAGCGGATCGACCAATACAGCCGGTACCCACGGCATCAACATGTCGAGCTATTCGACTACCGCCCTCACCAGCGGCGGGTGTTCCAGCATCAACAACCGTTTCGAGAACAACCTGATTACCCGCTGCCTTTACGGCATCTGGGCGGTCGGCAATCCCTCCTACCCCAATACCGGTCTGCAGATCCTGAACAATACGCTCGGTTCCACGATAGCGACCGATAACATCGGCTCCCGCGGCATCCTGATATCCTACTCCGCCTTTAACAGCGGGCAGACTTCTGCAATCATCAGCGGCAATGACATACAGGGCGGGCGAGCAGGCACCACCGGCTATGCCATCTCGGTAGCCGGCATCGAGATCGGCGCCGGAAACTATGGTATCCAGGTCTTCAACAACAACATCCACGACATCAACCAGGCTTCCTTGTCGTACGGAGCCTACGGAATCTACGTGTCGACCACCGGAAGCAACACGAATTTCTCCATCTACAACAATTTCATCCGGGGAATCAGCGCATCGAATTCCACTACCAGCTTCGACAGCGCCTCTTTCGCCAATCACGGAGTCTGGATCGCGGCTCAGGCCACAAGTATCGCCTTCGATCATAACACCGTCGTCATCAACACGGCCAACCAGACCGGAACCGTAGGCAACTCCATCTCTTCCGCCATAGCTGTCACCAATACCGCCGCTACTTTCGCCTCGTTCCGGAACAATATCCTGGTCAATACGAACATTTCGACCCGTGCGAACGCTTTTTATACGGCGGCCACGTCCGTCATCTCCGGTGCGACAGTCAACAACAACGACTATTACGCACCGAACGGCATCATCGGCACCTACAACGGATCCTCCGCCTCTACCATGACAGCCTGGAAATCCGCTACCGGAAAGGATATCAATTCCTATTCCATCAGCCCGAACTTCGTCTCATCGACCGACATACACCTGGACGGAACCACGGCATCCATTCTGGAGTCGGGCGGCACCACAGGAACAGGCATCACTACCGATATCGACGGAAACAGCCGTCCGGGCCCAGCTGGTTCGACACGGGGAGGTGCAACAGCACCGGATATCGGAGCTGACGAATACGACGGAACACCTGCCTCTACGGTCGCCATCTCCAATCTCACGGTGACTCCCGGTGAGCAATGCCAGGCGGTATCGCATACCGCATCCGCGACGGTGACACCGGGTTCTACCTCGGTCACTTCCGTAGTGCTCAATTACTCGTTCAACGGTACTGCTCAGCCGTCGGTCAACATGACGAACAGTTCCGGAACTACCTGGCAGGCGACCATACCTGCCGCTACACCTTCGAACGCGACCGTCACTTGGAGCGTCACCGCTACGGATGCGATCACCACGAAGACTTCCGGCGGAACTTCCTATCAGGACGCAGCCATCACGGGAATCGGTCTGGCCGCATATACGGATCCTTCACCCGTCTGCCTGGGATCGGTGGCCGTGCTTACCGCAACGCCCTACTCCGGTACAGCTGCTGCGTATTCCTCACCACCTGCGGTCGTTTATCCGCTGGACGACGAGGATATCGGCAACGTGACCATCACACAATCGGGCACGACACTGCTGAACAATACTTCTGCAAGAAACAGCCTGACAGGAACACTCGGAACAGCCGTCGGAACAGCAGGTAGCTATTCGAATTTCAGCTCGTTCGCAGGATTCACCCTGACTGCCGGTCAGACCTACTCCTTCTCCCTTTCCTCGCTGCAAAATACGACCGCATACGGGAACTCGATGGCGATCTTCATCGACTTCAATCGTGACGGCGATTTCGAGGATGGCCCGGAAAGCGTTTATGTCCCCTTCACTACGGTAAACGGTGCACATACGGAGACGGGAACATTCACCGTACCTTCCACTGCTTTCAACGGACCCACCAGGATGCGGGTGCTCTGCAATGAAGGAATCATCTCCACGGCCAACATGCCGATTACACGGGGAGAACGGGAGGACTATGCGGTGACGATCAGCAGCTCGAACAACGGCGGCGGCGGCGGGCTTCCCACATTGAATTACACATGGTCGCAAGGAACGACTGTCATCGGAACCGGACAATACCTGCCCGTTCCGGTCAACGGCAACACCACTTACTCCCTGGTGGGTGCATCCGGTGGCGGGTGTTCCCTTACGGCGAGTGTGACTGCAACAACGGTTCCGGCTCCTGCAGCCCCTACGGCGACCAACTCCACCCAGTGTAACGCAGGGGTTCCAAGTGCGAGCGTCAGCTCGAACAGCGGACTGCCGCTGGCGAATTTCCGGTGGTATACGGACCAATACGGAGGAACGATGCTGCAGGACAGCACGTCCACCACCTACGCAGGCACTGTCAGTTCCACCGACACCCTGTGGGTCTCCGAGTATGACGGAACCTGCGAGAGTGTCCGCACGCCTGTCATCATCACCTTCTCCGCTCCGCCGGTAACCGCCTCATCTGACGTCACCATCTGCCAGGGAAGCTCTACGACACTCACCGTGAGCAGTCCGAACGATCCCAGGTACAAATACACCTGGAACAATTCAGCCGGCACTGGCAGCAGCGTTACTGTCACCCCCGGAGCGACAACGACGTACATCGTGACAGCACTGGATACCACGACAGGACCGAATGCCGGTTGCAGCACTTCCGACACTGTCGTGGTCACGGTAACGACGGCAAACACCACGACGACGACCGCCTCCGCATGTGGCAGTTATACATGGTCGGTGAACAATGTCACCTACACCCAGAGCGGCACCTATTCCAGCGTATCGGGCTGTACGACAAGGATCCTGAATCTGACGATAACCCAGTCCTCAACCATTACGAGCACCGTCAGTTCCTGTGATTCCTATACCTGGTCGGTAAACGGAAGCACGTATACGCAGTCAGGCTCCTACAACAGCGTTGCCGGTTGCACGACACAGGTCTTGAACCTGACCATCACTCCTAGCGCGACCATCAATTCAACGGCGACTGCCTGCGGAAGCTACACGTGGATTGTGAACGGTTTGACCTATACGCAAAGCGGAACGTACAGCAGCGTATCGTCCTGTACGACGAGCGTACTGAACCTCACGATCAGAAGTCTGTCGAGCGGCTCACAGAGCGTCACCGCCTGCAACAGCTACACCTGGCAGGGAACCACGTATACCGTCTCCGGCACGTACACCAAGACGCTGACCAACGCCGCCGGGTGCGATTCCACCGCCACGCTTGTGCTGACGATTAATTCCTCCACCGGCGGCTCGCAAAGCGCCACCGCCTGCAACTCCTACACCTGGCAGGGAACCACGTATACCGTCTCCGGCACGTACACCAAGACGCTCACCAACGCGGCGGGCTGCGACTCCACGGCGACGTTAAACTTGACGATCCGGAACTCCACCTCCGGCAGCGGTTCGGCTTCGGCCTGCAACAGCTACACCTGGCAGGGAACCACGTATACGGTCTCCGGCACGTACACCAAGACGCTCACCAACGCGGCGGGCTGCGATTCGACGGCTACATTAAACTTGACAATAAGGAATTCCACCTCCGGCAGCGGTTCGGCTTCGGCCTGCGACAGCTACACCTGGCAGGGAACCACGTACACGGCTTCCGGCACCTATGTGAAAACGCTGACAAACGCTGCCGGTTGCGATTCCACCGCCACCCTGGTGCTGACGATCAATTCTTCCTCGAGCGGCTCGCAAAGCGCCACCGCATGCAATAGCTACACCTGGCAGGGAACGACCTACACGGCTTCCGGCACCTATGTGAAAACGCTCACCAATGCCGCAGGTTGCGATTCCGTCGCCAACTTGCTGTTGGTCATCAATCCGTCGACTACAACCACAGTCACTAAAAATGCCTGCGGTTCATTCAGCTGGAACGTAACCGGAAACACTTACACGCAATCCGGAACGTACACCAGCATCTCCGGCTGCGACACGAATATCCTTAACCTGACGATCACATCTTGCAGCATTACGCTGGAGCTGACAGCTTTCCTCGAAGGATATTACACAGGGTCAGGAACCATGCAATCCGTGCTGATGAACCAAGGAGTCAGCGGAGCTACCGGCGCGGAAACCGACACCGTATACATCGAACTTAGGGACGCTACCGACCCCTCCGTCATCATCGATACCGAACCGATGCTCTTGATGATGGACGGTACAGGTTCAGCGACATTCGATTCTGTCAATGCCGGTGCCTCGTGCTATATCGTCCTGCGCCACAGGATGTCCATCCAGACATGGAGCGCATCACCAGTGCTGCTCAGTCCGGTGACCACCTACGAATTCTGGTCCGATGCCACACAAGCCTACGGTGGCAATTTGAAAGAAATGGAAACAGGAATCTGGGCGATCTACTCCGGCGACATGAACCAGGATGAATTCGTAGATCCTTTCGATTTCGCCCTTTACCTCGACGACAGCATCAACTTCGCCAGCGGCTACTATGCCACCGACCTGAACGGCGACGGTTTCGTAGACCCGTTCGATTTCAGCACCTATGTGGATAACAGCCTTAATTTCATCCTTTCGGCGCATCCCTGATGTCCGGTAAAATACCGGGCATTGCAAGTACGTTTTGAGAAATACAACTGCGTCGGGAAACCGATCATCTGCTTTTTCAGCAAGTCTTCATTCAACAAAGAAGCAACCTCCCTACCTTCGTCCTTTAAATCAAAGACTATGAGCGCCGTAAAACGATTCCTGGCTGCATCAGTGATGGTTTCGGTTATCGGAACTTTCTCCTGCAAGAAGCAGGAGGATTATTCACCCGACTGCAGCGGGGCGCCGAAAACTTTCAGTGCCGATGCCAAACCTGCACTGCAGTCGAATTGCGTGAGTTGTCACAGCCAGTACGCGAATTACAACACCGTCAAGAACGAGGCCGCATCCATACGGAGTGCTATTGCCAACGGCTCCATGCCCAAAGGCAAGAAAATGTCCGACTCGGACAAGAACAAGGTCATGTGCTGGATCGATTCGGGCGCTCCGAACAACTGAACGTCGAATCACTCTTAAGCAAGAAAGGCTGCCTTATTCGGGCAGCCTTTCTTATGAATACAATTGATACAGGATCAACGCTGGTCGAAACGGTCCAGGTTCATCACTTTGGTCCATGCCTTGACAAAATCCTTCACGAACTTTTCCTGGGAATCGCTTTGGGCGTACACCTCAGAAAGTGCGCGAAGCTGCGAATTGGAACCGAAGACAAGATCCACCCTGGTTCCGGTCCAACGGACAGCACCGGAGGAACGGTCGCGGCCTTCGTAATTCCCTGACCGGTCTCCGGCAAGCGACCATTCGGTCTTCATATCCAGCAGGTTCACGAAGAAATCGTTTGTCAGGACTCCCGGACGGTCGGTGAATACACCGTGCTTCGAACCGCCGGTGTTGGCACCCAGCACACGCAGACCGCCGACCAGTGCCGTCATTTCAGGTGCACTGAGCGTAAGCAGCTGCGCCTTGTCTACCAGCAGATCCTCGGCATGCACCGAGTAATTCTTCTTCAGGTAATTCCTGAAGCCATCCGCTTGCGGTTCCAGTACGGAGAAGGATTCAACATCGGTCTGCTCCTGGGAAGCATCCATGCGACCCGGCGTAAATGGAACATTCATGGAATGTCCGGCATCCTTTGCGGCTTTCTCGACAGCTGCACAACCGGCAAGCACGATCATATCGGCCAAGGAAACCTTCTTCCCTCCGGATGCAGCGTTGTTGAATTCCTGTTGGATGCCTTCCAGACGGCCAAGCACGTTCGACAGCTGTGCAGGCTGGTTTGCTTCCCAGAATTTCTGGGGAGCCAGACGGATACGTGCACCGTTGGCTCCGCCCCGCTTGTCGGAACCGCGGAACGTCGAAGCGGAAGCCCAGGCGGTAGCGACGAGTTCAGATACAGAAAGTCCGGAGGCCAGTACCTTGCTCTTGAGGGCAGCGATATCTTTTTCGTCGATGAGCGGATGATTCACGGCCGGGATCGGATCCTGCCAGATCAGTTCTTCGGAAGGAACTTCGGGTCCCAGATACCTCGAACGGGGACCCATGTCGCGGTGCGTGAGTTTGAACCAGGCACGCGCGAAAGCGTCTGCAAAAGCCTGTGGATCCTGATGGTAACGGCGGGAGATCTTCTCGTAGGCAGGATCGAAACGCAGGGAAAGGTCGGCCGTAGTCATCATCGGCGGATGCTTCTTGGACGGATCGTGTGCATCCGGAATCATGTGCTCCGGCTTGCAGTTCTTCGCGACCCATTGGTGGGCACCGGCGGGACTTTTGGTCAGTTCCCAATCGTAACCGAAGAGCATGTCGAAATAACCGTTGTCCCATTTGGTCGGATTCGGCTTCCATGCGCCCTCTATGCCGCTGGTGGTGGTATGGACACCCTTGCCCGAGCCGAACTTGTTGATCCAACCAAGGCCCTGTGCTTCGATGGATGCACCTTCAGGTTCCGGTCCGACCAGCTTGGGATCGCCGGCGCCGTGCGCCTTACCGAAAGTATGACCGCCCGCCACCAGAGCGACCGTCTCTTCGTCGTTCATGGCCATACGACCGAACGTCTCGCGTACGTCACGTCCGGAAGCTACCGGGTCGGGATTGCCGTTAGGTCCTTCGGGGTTCACGTAGATGAGTCCCATCTGTACGGCAGCGAGGGGATTCTCGAGTTCACGGTCGCCGCTATAGCGTTTGTCGCCGAGCCACTCGTGTTCATTTCCCCAATAAATGTCTTCTTCCGGCTGCCAGATGTCAGCGCGACCTCCGCCGAAGCCGAAGGTCTTGAAGCCCATGGTCTCCATGGCGACATTGCCGGCAAGGATCATAAGGTCGGCCCAGGAAATCTTGTTGCCGTATTTCTGTTTGATGGGCCACAGCAATCGGCGGGCCTTATCAAGGTTTCCATTGTCGGGCCAGCTGTTCACCGGAGCGAAACGCTGGTTGCCGGTTCCGCCGCCCCCGCGACCGTCGCCGGTGCGGTAGGTTCCGGCGCTGTGCCAGGTCATGCGGATGAAGAGTCCGCCGTAGTGACCCCAGTCGGCCGGCCACCAGTCCTGCGAATCCGTCATCAACTTGGCGAGGTCCGCTTTTAGGGATTTGTAATCGAGCTGCTTGAATGCTTCGGCGTAATTGAAACCGGCATCCATCGGGTTGGAAGCGGGTGCATGCTGATGAAGGATACTAAGGTTGAGCTGGTTCGGCCACCAGTCGCGGTTTCCGGTGCCGTGTCCTGCGACAGGTCGCGACATCGCGCCGGTGACCGGACATTTGGCGGCGCCATTGGCCTCCATAGAGGCGGTGTTGTGAGCAGTAGGATTTCCCATGGTAGTGTTGATTGTCAAACAGAGTGCAAAGGTAGTGGATTATCGGTGCGGAAATTTTAACGCAGATAACGTTTAAGTGACTGTCCGTCAGAGGATAATCAACAACAAATGAAACGGAGTAAAGTTCAGGGCCGCGATGAGGATTGCGGCCCTTTAGGTCAAACAAAATTTATACTTCCTGGGACGCAAAGGGGTGAACGCAGACCTTGCGACTACTCCACCACTACCCTGCCCGACTTTGAAGTGCCGTCGGCGGCGGAGATCTGGTAGATCAGCATGCCCTTGGAAGGCAGGGCAGGTACAGGCAGAGGTCCGGGAGCGGCTTTGCCGTTGAACAGTGTGCGACCGGTGAGGTCCATGATCCGCAGATCCGCTTTGGGTAAGGAGCCGGAGAGGATGAGCACATCGCGCTGCGTATCGAAGCGGAGTGACGGTGTCTGTGAAGCGATTACCGGAAGATTAGAAGAGCCGGTGACGGTAAAGGAAAGTGATTGCTGTCCGCCCGACTGGTAATTGGAGCAACCGCCGGTATTGAAATCAAAAATGCCCGAAAGTACGGTGAAGTCCAGCGTATAGGTACCGGAGGAAAGCGGTGCGACGGCAATGGTATCGGTTGTGTAGCAGATGACGGCCAGAAGGCCGGGGCAATGTTTGGCGGTAACAGAGATGGAATTGCCGCTGACATTCACGGTTGACTGCTCCAGATCGCAGCCGCCGGAGAAGAACATCAGGTCTGCAACGACATAGACGGTATCGTTGACGGTTGGGTTGGCAGGGAACAAGGAAAGCTGCTGAAGGTTCTGGGCCTTGAGTTGACTTAAAAGGAAGAGCAGCAAGCTGAGGGTAAGCGTCTTTTTCATGGCGAACGTTCTGATGTTCAAAGGTTAGCAAAAAACAGACCAAAAGGTAAGGATATTGGTCATTTTAGGCTTGTTATTGGCTAAAATCCTTTAATTTTGACCCCGGAGAGATGGCAGAGTGGTCGATTGCGGCGGTCTTGAAAACCGTTGAACCGCAAGGTTCCGGGGGTTCGAATCCCTCTCTCTCCGCTGAAGAAAACAATGCCCCCAACGGGGCATTTTTCATTTTGAAGCGGCCGTAAAGCGTGCTTTACGGGTCGCGTAGAAATGAAACATGGAAGGCCGAAGGCCGCATTGTTTTCGTTGATGCCACCCGTGCAAGGGATCACGACTGAAAGGAGTAATCCCTCCCTCACCGCCTCCGCCCGCCAAAGCGCTTTAGCGCTGGCGGGCTTTTTGTTTTAGCTTCTTGCTATCCATTACCTGTTCCCATGCGGGCTTCGGCGGATCGATCCCTAATCTGTATTTATACCAAAACTATCCGCCATAGCGCGAAGCGCGATGGCGGGGGCGGGCTTTTTGTTTTAGCTTCTTGCTATCCATTACCTGTTCCCATGCGGGCTTCGGCGGACAAGTCCGCTTTATAAATTTCCATTTGCCATAGGCGCGAAGCGCCGACAATTGTTCGGATCATTTCTTGAGTCCGAGCATAGGGAGTTCTTCATGGCAGGCCTCCTAACCAGTGGTCACCACTGAAAGGAGTAATCTTTCTTCGGAGTGATGAGTTTGAGAAACAGTGTGAGTGAGCAGTTAAAATTCTGTTTACCCGCACTGTTTCTTTCGCTCACACTTTCTTGGCCCTTTAGAACCTGGAACTTCGACTCCGCAGGGCTCATGAGATCGCGATTATTTTGAACTTGGTGCCTCGATGAGCTTTGGGCAAGAGACTAGTATTGTGCTGGTAATGTTTCCAGGCTCAACATTACAGTATTAGTTCAATCACTTGAACAACAAATACGCATCCGGATTGTCGGGAAGATACCAGTTGAACCCCTCCAGAGCAAATACAGCAACCGCATTCGCAAGGATCAGGATTCCCAGCGTCCACACAGAGAATGTCGCCAGACGGTCTTTTTCGAAATTTTCAGGTGCGACAGGAAGAAAGAACAGGTGTGCACCCGAAACGATGATGACCATCAGGAAGACGATTAACGCCCAGGTATAAAGGTGCATTCCGAATACGGCACTGCCATATCCCGGATCGCCCGGAGCGATGTGTAACAGGATCTGCCGTGTGGAAAAGGAAGCACCGAGCAAGGCGGAAAGAATGCTTAATCCATAGCATTGTCCATAATCCCTCGCATCAACAGGTCCTTTGCGGGCACGCAGGAGCAACCAGGCCGGACCCAATGCGCAAAGCATCATGGCCATGCGTTGCAGGATGCATAACGGACAAGGATATTCACCGGTGAATTGAACTACAAATGCGCCGGTAAGTACGAAACAGATGGAGAGAATGCTGAAACTGGCGATTCTCATTCGAAAGGTGGTCATGTTATGCTGTTTTTACAGTGAAATTGGTAGTACGTCGGTTACATGGTGCCAGAATAGCAACGCAGCGGCGATGAAAGCCAAGATAAACATCCTCCATGCGCGGCGTCTTTCGTTTTTCCACATGGTGTAGAGGGTCAGGAGGATCAGGAGGAATATTAGTGTGTCCATTTGATTGGGTTTGGTGAGTATGGTTTGTTTTGAATTAGGAAAAAGGTTCGTTAGCTATTAGTTTGTTTTAAGCGTATGGTCGAAAGAGTATTTGAAAGACAATTGGACGCGACGTTGTTGAGCTGTAAGGAATCCGTCTACTTCCGCTTCATTCAATCGTTGTGCCCATTGGAGCTCGACACCGAACATGACTTGTTCGTTTGGAAAGTACAATAGGTTCAGCAGCGCATAGCGACCCTGCCGGAAAGTTTGAGGTAATGATGTCTCGGCGTTCCGGATGTCGGTCCATGAATACGAAGCTGTACTTCGTATTCGTTCGCCCCAGCGATGTTCAAGTCCTGCGAAATAGCCATACACCGGCAATGCGTATCCTTCAATCGGCCGATTGGATAATGAGTCGCCAATAACCCGAATGCCAATATCGTACGGTGCATCGTTCATGCAGCTTTCGATCCCTTTCCCATAAATTACTTGTCCCATCAACCAATCCCTCTTTGTGATGGAAACCTTCGTGCTGAAATTGATTCCCCAGCCATTGGCATTTCCGCTCAGTTCGTAGTTGTCATCCAACTGGTCCTTCCAGGCGATATGTCGGAATATTCCCGCGATCCGCAAGTAGCCGCTCGAGAAACCGAATTTGTAGGCCGTAGAAATATCCGGATAACTGAATTCAGGATTCACTTGCGACAATTCGATGCGTGAAGCGTAGATACCTTCATCGGCACTTGCACCGGGGCGTTCCAGTGCTACTTGTAGCAAATGGTGTGGGTTGTTGATTGCCGTGTAACGCAGCTGGATATTCCGATAGAGCACCATGCCGATCGGTCCCCAGTAATCCAACGTCATTGGAGCTGCCTCGGCATCAATGAATGGGCTCCAGGTTTGGCCGACTCCCAGTCGTCCCCATTCAACGAAGGCATGTCGCAGATGAAAAGTGGTTTCGCCTTTATTGGTACCCACCCCGAATAGGTCCATTTCAAAACGTCCCTTTATCACCCCCCGTTTAGTCGGAGTGAAGGTTTTCATTCCTAAACGGGTCTGACGAACACTGAAAAAGGCATTTCCATTAGTTCCATATTCATTCTGATAGGAAGGTAATTGTGTAGGGCGTACCACGTCAAACCAGTCAGGATTGGATTGATCCAGATCGTACCCGATATCCGTCATCAAGTAACCGTACATTTCCACACCGTAAGACATGGTCTGCCCAGTAGTTGTTATTTTGCAAATGATAAGCAACGAGCAGAGGAGGAGTTTACGCATGCATTGGTTGGGATGGTGGTTTGTAGTGCGTGTTGAGGTCAGGTTATAGCAGTTAAGGTAACTGCTCTTCGGATTCTTGCTATTTAATTCTTTTGAAACCCCGGGTTTCAATGGTTGAGTTATGGCAACTGGTCGTATCGGTAGCCCATGACGGATTCGTAGATGACGGAATGAGGGGTGTTAAATCCATCTGTACGGAAGGAGAAGGGATCCATGACATCATATAAATTCGCGCCCATCGGACCGCCTGAAACCGGAACGTATGACCTGCCGTGACGATTCATCCATGCAGACCACAACC
>JBJOMA010000133.1:0-19537 GCA_046052625.1 Bacteroidota bacterium | reverse complement strand
ATAGGCATTAGGCGAATGGTAAATTACTTTAGTAGATCTGTTGCAGTTCAGTGGATGCATCGGAATTATTCGTAGTCAGACATTAATAGGACCCTGCCCGCTTTCTCAACAGCCATTCGCTTCCTAATAACAGGAGGAGCAGCGCGAAGATCGATTTGAGGTCGATCAGGTCCCGGAGATGGATGCGGGAAAAGCTGACCACTTTGGAACCTTCTTCCTCCAACAATGTACCCAACAGTTTATCGCCCTCGTCGATGTGAAAAAGCATGCCACCATGCTCGGATGCCAAGGTGCCCAACAAACCATGATCGGCCACCGTCTCCGTCTGCTCAGCACGTACCTCTGCAACAGAGAAAGAACCGACAACCGAAAGCTGTCGATCGGCAGATTTTGCAGAAGCTACGTAGCGGTAGTCACCGGGGGAAAGGAATCCTGCATAAAGCGAATAAGAACGGTCAGAACGCGAAAAAACGAAGGGAAAACTTTTTCCCTGACGATCAGTGATCTCTACGGAAGCCTCCGGTGTATTGATCAGTTCAAAATTATCGTTGTACAACTCTGCATCCATAACCACCGGCTCGTTTTCGTTGAAGCTGTTCTTGACAATCACCCTGAACTTGTCGCGACGGTCCTTCACCGAAAGATACTGTACCGATTTCACGAGCAGTTCACGTGCGGATGAAACCGCACCGAAGCGGGCGAATTCGGCGAGCGGCCAACGCCAATAGCCTTCACCGCATATGAATCCGGTGCGGGCGGCACCTGCATCCGCGAAGAAAGCCAAAGGTTCTTGCGTGCGTACGGTTCCGATCTGCTGGTAATAGAGCACCGAGGGAGCCCCGGTCGTGCGGTATTCACCGAAAGGACTAGATAATGGAGGGAAGACAGAGGAATGTTCGGAGAACTCATCGCTAAGGGTGAATACCGAGAACGCAGGATTGACTGCCGCTTGGACCGCATTACTCTTTCCGGGAGTGTTGGTGATGACATTCAATCCGATATCCAGACGATTAAAGGCCTGTAGGTCGGTCTGCGACCCCAAAATGAAAAGTGCAGGAACGCCGGCAGAGCGCATCTTACCATAGAATCCGTCCAGGGAGATACGTTGGGAAGGCAGATCATGAAAGATGATCAGGTTATAGTCGCCCGCAGATGCAGGCAGCTCATCAGCCATTTTAAGTATGACTTCGTAATTCTGTGACTGCTCCAGCTGGAGCTTCACGGCTCCAAGGTCGGGGTGAGGTGCATTCGCCAATAAGAGGATCTTCTCTTTGCTCTCGCGCACATCGACGAGGAGGTCCCGGCTGTTATTGACGACCGTAACCTCACCGGGAAGAGAGGATAAAACGACCTGCAGGCGCATAAGGCCCTTTTTCTTAGCGTCGAGCGCAACCGGAACTTTGATCCGGTAACGGTTGCCCGCAGCGGACAGCGCGCGACGGAAGAGTACGGCTGAATCCTGCCGGACGGAGACCTCGAAAGGGCTGCCGTTGCATTGACGCGCTTCGATGGCGATTTCCAGGGGAAACGTATTCCCAAGGTAAACAGTCTTGTTGCAGGACACATCGGAGATCAACAAGTCCTTTCGTACGACGGTATCACCTAACGCAACTGTGTGTAAGGGCGCATTGAAATCGAGCGGTTCGTAGACCGGATTCCCTCCTTTGTTGTATAGTCCGTCGGTAGCGATAACCACTGCACCGACATTGCGGTTGGCATATCGATCGTTCAGCTCACGCATGAGACTGGAATAATCGGTCTGCTGTCCGCCGAAGGTCAGCGGCTTCCCTTCGTCGACTTTATCGGAGAACGAAAGAAGGTGAACGTCGAACTTGTCGGCGGTAGCCTTTCGGATTTTCTCCAGGAGATCGGGCAACTTCTGCCTGGCTGCTGTCGAATCGGATTGAAGAATACTTTCCGAATCATCAGCCGCAAGAATCAGCAGCGGCTTTTCACGTTCACGGTCGATGGTTCGAATGAGAGGAGAAAGAAGCAGAACCGCAATGAGGGAGACCACCGTACCTCTCAAGAGCGCCAGTATGCGCCGCAGCCGCGGAGAGAATCCTGCCGGTTGCCTGTACAGTAAAAAAGCATAGGCCGCACCCGCCAAAACACAAACGATGATCCACCAGGCGGATGATTCGGTGACAATCTGCATATGGGTGGTAAAGGTAATCAAAGTTTCCGCTGACTACGGCTCATCGGAAGTCCTTTGAACAGCCTTTACCTCCTTGATAATGAAGGCGTAATTAAATACCTTTGCAATAAGAAACCGTTCTTTCATTCGTAATCGGAACCGTCGCTTTTTTCCTTCCGGAAAAGAGAGGAAAGTCCGGGCAACACAGGGCGACCTGCTTCCTAACAGGAAGGTACCGGCATGCCGGTAACAGACAGTGCCACAGAAAACGATACCGCCCCGTGCAAACGGGGTAAGGGTGAAAACGCGGGGTAAGAGCCCACGGATCGGAATGGTGACATACCGATCGGGTAAACCTCAGGTGTTGAAAGACCAAATAGGTCAGGTATGGAACGGCCCGTTCCGTCCTGCAAAGGACAGCCTGACGGGTAGGTCGATTGAGGCGGAGCGTGAGTTCCGTCCCAGATAAATGACGGATAAGGTGGTGACACCCGACACAGAACCCGGCTTATCGGTTACGATGGAATTCAAAAGCCGCTCCCCGGAGCGGCTTTTTTCATTATCAGTAAATACCTGGAAGCGCATAACATTTACTGAGGCTTGTTGTTTACTTTTGCGACGGCACTTGCAATCTCGCTACCCTTGCGTAAAACGCTTTTTCATATCTTATCGGTTCTCTTTCTCTTTTTGTCAACTGCTCTCCATGCAAGTGTCAGTGAAACAGGCGGATCCACCCATACCCTCAGCGGATATGTCCGGGAGCAGGAAACCGGTGAATCGATGCCTGGTGCAGGTATCTATATCCGGGAGACATCTACGGGTACCACGACGAACGCGTACGGCTTCTACTCCATCACACTTCCGCCGGGAACATACACCGTCATCTTCTCCTTCATCGGATTCGAGTCGAAGGAACAGAGAATAGTCCTCGACAAGGACGTACGAATCACCATCGGGCTCAAGGCACGCGTATTCGAAGCGAAAGAGGTGACCGTCACGGCAGAACGGGAAGATGCCAACGTAGAAAGCGTTCAAATGGGGCGAGAAACCATCGACGTAGAGAAGATAAAAGCGATGCCCGCATTCATGGGCGAAGTCGACGTATTGAAAGCAATCCAGCTATTGCCCGGTGTTTCAAGCGCAGGAGAAGGTAACAGTGGCTTCTATGTGCGCGGAGGAGGTCCTGACCAGAACCTCATACTGTTGGATGAAGCGAACGTCTACAATGCCGCCCACCTCTTCGGATTCTTTTCCGTTTTCAATGCCGATGCAGTGCAGAATGTCACCCTGACCAAAGGCGGGATGCCGGCGAATTACGGCGGACGACTGGCCTCCGTGCTGGACATCCAACTTAAAGAGGGAAATAACCAATCCTTTTCCGCAGAAGGCGGAATCGGCGTCGTTTCCAGCCGGCTCACCGTACAGGGCCCCATTAAGAAAGATACGGGCTCCTTCATCCTGTCCGGACGAAGGACTTTCATCGACTTGTTCTTCAAACCGCCGTTTACGCCAAAAAGCTCCGACCTCTACGGTAACAGCTATTACTTCTACGACCTGAACGCGAAAGTGAATTACCGTTTCTCCGACAAGGACCGCGTCTTCCTGAGCGGTTATTTCGGACGGGATGTATTCGGATTCAAAGCAAGTAGTTCTGATTTCTCGATCCGCGTACCCTGGGGCAATGCTACGGCGACCGCAAGGTGGAATCACCTGTTCAACGACCGGCTATTCGCCAATACATCCCTGATCTATACGAATTACGATTTCGAATTCGAAGGCGGGCAAGAGGCGATCAACTTCAAACTCTTTTCCGGAATCACCGACTACAATTTTAAATCGGATTTCACCTGGTTGCCGGATCCCCGTCATCGGGTGCAATTCGGAGCCCAGTACATCTACCACGTTTTCGTTCCCAGCAATGTATCGGCACAGTCGGGTGACGTGATATTCGACCTTGGAAAGGTGATCCGCAACTATGCCCGCGACGGTGCGGTTTATATCAACGATGAAATCGAGCTTTCGGACCGCTGGAAAGCATCCCTCGGGCTCAGAGGAACCCTCTTCCAGCATGTAGGACCCTTCGACCGTTATTTGAAAGATCCGTTCAGCGGACTTGTGAACGACACAATCAGCTACGAAAAAGGAGACAATGTCAGGACCTATCGGAATGTCGAGCCAAGAACTGCACTCCGTTTCGCCATCGACGGGAAATCAAGCCTGAAAGCCTCTTTTACACAAAACTACCAGTACATCCATCTAGCGTCGCTGTCATCCATTTCATTGCCGACGGACCTGTGGGTTCCGAGTACGGATCTGGTTCGTCCACAATCCGGTATCCAGTATTCGCTGGGTTACTTCCGGAACTTCAAAGAGAACATGTATGAGACATCGGTTGAAACGTACTACAAGACGATGAAGAACCAAGTCGAATATGCAGAAGGCTTTCTGCCGGAAAACACGGTTAATGACAACGTGGATAATAATTTCGTTTTCGGCAATGGTCGCAGTTACGGCGCTGAGTTCTTCATAAAAAAAGCCAAAGGTCGGTTCAGCGGGTGGATCGGTTATACCCTTTCGTGGACGGAGCGGACCTTTCCAGACCTGAACAACGGTAAGACGTTCTACGCCAAGTTCGACAGGCGACATGACGTGTCAGTGGTCGCCTCGTACGACCTGTCCAGCCGGTGGAACGTGGGTGCGACATGGGTGTATGCTACCGGCAACCTGAACACCTTCCCGGAACGACTGTATGTTTTGAGTAACGGTCATATCCTGGAGGACTACGGGGGTCAGCGGAACAATTACCGGCTTCCCGCCTATCACCGCATGGATGTTTCCGCCACGCTAAAAAGCAAACCGGGAAAGAAATTCGACTCTTCCTGGAATTTCAGCATTTTCAATGTCTACAACCGCTACAATCCTTACATCATCTATTTCGATACAGCCGTGGATGCGGATGACGGCACCGTGACCATCGCGGCTAAACAGATCTCTTTGTTCCCCATCATTCCCAGTGTCACCTGGAATTTCAAGTTCTGAACCATGAGAATGATCCCCGACTTCCTGCAAAAGTTGCCCGCTGCCTCGAAAGCGCTGCTCATCGCCTGGATCTTTTTAACCGGCTGCGAGAAAACGGTCACCGTGAAGCTGCCGGAGGTGGATCAGCAGCTCGTCGTTGAGGGTTATGTAGAAACGGGTCAGCCACCCTACCTGTTCCTTTCCCGCTCCCTCGATTTCTTCGGATCGATCAACTTGAATACCGTCATCGAGAATACCGTTTCCGGTGCCACTGTAATAGTAGATGACGGCAATACGACGGACACGCTGCTGCAACCTTTGCCCGGTATCGGCTATTACATAAGCACCCGGCTGACCGGGCAACCTGGCCGCTCCTATCGCCTTCGGATCATCTCTGACGGTACTGTTATCACCGCCGAAACCTTCCTGCCAAATCCCGTTGCACTGGACAGTGTATGGTGGAAAGTGGACGGAGAACGGGACTCCCTCGGTTTCGCGTGGGCGCACCTGACCGAACCGGATACGATCGGTAACAACTACCGCTGGTTCGCAAAGCGTCTGAACCGTTACACGTACGGAAACCACGCGGGTGAAGTGAAAGATTCGGTTTTCCTTGCACCCCTGGGCTCTGTCTTCGAAGACAAATTCATCAATGGCAGAAGTTTCGACTTCAATGTCGTACGCGGTAAAGCCTACAACTCCAACAAGGAGGACGACCTAAACGAAGAGAACTTCTTTTTCAAACGCGGCGACACGATAGCGGTAAAATTCTGTAGCATCGACCGCGCCGCCTTCCAGTTCTGGCGATCCGAAGAGACACAGGTTTCGAATAACGGTAATCCTTTCGGCACGGTGACACCGGTGGAGGACAACATCGACGGAGGACTGGGAATCTGGTGTGGCTATTCTACCACTTTCGACACCATCTTCGCCCGGTAAACCGGTCCTTATCAGGCCCGGTCTCCTGCATTCAGAAATCACCGCCAACAACCCAACCCTTTTCGTACTTTTGCCCACCCAATCGCAAGACCAACCATGAGCGCGCAACCCGAACACGTAAAATGCCTGATCATCGGATCAGGGCCTGCAGGATATACAGCGGCCATCTACGCTGCACGTGCAGACATGAAACCCGTGCTTTATCAGGGATTGCAACCCGGCGGGCAGCTGACCATCACGACGGAGGTCGAGAACTATCCCGGCTACCCCAAGGGTACGCAAGGGCCTGAGATGATGGAAGATTTCAAGTCACAGGCCGAACGGTTCGGTACCGACATCCGCTTCGGTTACGCCACGGCCGTGGATTTCACCGGCCCGGTTCACAAGGTCGTTGTCGATGAAACAACCACCATCCATGCCGATACCGTAATCATTTCCACCGGTGCTTCGGCCAAGTGGCTGGGATTACCCTCTGAGCAGAAACTGAACGGATACGGCGTTTCCGCGTGCGCCGTTTGCGACGGCTTCTTTTTCCGAGGCCAAACGGTGGCGATTGTCGGCGCCGGAGATACCGCTGCCGAGGAAGCGACCTACCTCGCCAAACTGTGCAAACAAGTCTATATGATCGTCCGCAGGGACGAGATGCGTGCCAGCAAAGCCATGCAGCACCGCGTACTCAATACCCCTAACATCGAGGTCCTTTGGAGCCACGAAACCAAAGAGATCCTTGGCGAGAAGACAGTTGAGGGTGTCCTCGTCACCGATGTCAAAACCGGCTTAGACCGCCGTCTGGATGTCACCGGATTCTTCGTGGCCATCGGACACCAACCCAATTCAGATATTTTCAAAGGCTGGCTGGATATGGACGAGACCGGGTATATCAAAACGGTTCCCGGCAGTACCAAAACCAATGTCGAAGGTGTCTTTGCCGCAGGTGATGTGGCAGATAAATACTACCGGCAGGCTGTAACGGCTGCGGGCAGCGGTTGCATGGCGGCACTCGATGCGGAACGTTTTCTTGCCGCAAAAGGCATCCACTAAAAGCTTTGAGATACGGTTATAAATATTTGAATTTCAGATTTATATGAAATTCAAATAAAGTAATTAAATTGCCTCTTATCGGATCTTTTGTACCTCTCGGACGAAGGTCCGTTCAGAAGAATCGATGCGAAGCAGGTAGCTCCCGGCTGCAAGATCAGGGACTTGAACCTCCAGTCGGACTGTTGAATTTGCGGCCGCATCCTCTTCCCCGTTGTAAACCATTCTACCGGACAAATCGAAAAGCGTCAGCGTAAGGACTTGCGCGCGCGTAGAGAAAAAGTCGACCGACATTCGTTCCGTGAATGGATTCGGATAGACACTGTTGATACGGTCTTCAACAGGCAGCTCCAAAACGGTGCCCCCTAATTGAAGGTGCGCGGCCATGAAATCCGGAATGCCGTAACCTAGCGAATCACCCGGAGTTAGGTAATAACTGGCGCTTTGCCGGATGGCATTCAGCACCTCCAGATTTGATTTCGAGGGATGAGCTTGCCACAGGCAAGCCGCCGCACCGGCAAGGATCGGACAAGAGAAGGATGTTCCATTGGATGTCCCGAACGACCCGTCAAAAAAGCTGACGGTCGCACGTCTTCCCATCGCAGCCACATCCGGCTTCACCCTGCCGTCGGAAGAGGGCCCCCAGCTGCTGAAAGAAGCCATGTAACCGAGCGAATCGACCGCTCCTACAGCGAGAACGCTGTCCGCATCCGATGGCGCACTGATGTAATGCCAGAAGCTGCTGCCTTGGTTACCCGCGCTGACCAGTACCAAGAGCCCCTTGGCGGCAGCGATATCTGCAGCTACGCTGGCCGGGCAGGTGTTTCCGTCCATATCCGCATAGACATGATCCTGTACCGGATCATCGAACTGGGTGTAGCCCAAGGAGGAAGAGATCAGGTCTGCACCGGCACTGTCGGCATAAGCAGCCGCAGCTGCCCAATTGTACTCCTCGATGATATATTCTGAATTTGCATCCTCGGTCCGCAGCAGCAGATAGGAAGCCTGTGGTGCCGTACCGATCATTTGTCCGGGAACTTCAGCTGCCATACAGGAGAGTACCGAGGTTCCGTGGGCATCATCTTCGAATACCGAAGTCTCCTGAGCGACGAAATCCCAGGTAGCCACGATGCGGTTGGAAGACCGCAACAGGTCGAAGGCCGGAACTACATCGGCGGAGTTAAATCCTGCATCAAGGACTGCGATGAGAACACCCTGACCCTGAAACTGCTGGTCGTGAAGGAAATCCGCATTCAGCTGACGGATCTGACGGAAAGCATCTCCGTAATTAAGGGAATTCGTTCGCAAAAGGTCCTGCTTCATAAAAGGCGCCGGGACGACAGAAAGGTCTTTCCGGATACGAGGAGCAGAAGTCCTACGGATCGGATCAGCAGCGGCGACGAAAGGAAGTGCCTGTATCGACGGAAGAACGGAAGCATCGCAACGTACGGTAATGCCATTGAACCATTTCACCTTGTTCAACAGCTGTGCACCTTGAGCGACAACACTGTCGACATAGGACGGATTCACCGGAAGATCATCCGTCGTAATGAGAATGCCTTGCTGTGTCCTTCTGGCAATAGCCCGTTGTGACAGATACTGCTGCGGCTGCTGCAGTGAATACGGAGACTGGCTACGGTCGGCGAAGCGGATGAAATAATCCCTGACCTGGCACTGACCTGAAAAAGGCAGTAGCAGGGTAATAAGGAGGAAGACAGATTTTATTTTATTCATCAGCCGCAATAATACTTTCATGTTAAAGCTATCGATCACCGGGTCTTGATGATTTTAGCAAAAGTGACCTCATTACCCTCGACGGAACGAACGATAATGAGCTCGTCATGGGGAAGCATAGAATATTCATCCCCCAGATAACGACCTGTGAAGTCATAATATCCTACGACAGGCGGAGTCCGGCTTTCAACTGATTTGGCGAAAGCGCCAGACTTACTGATGGAAAATGAATCGTAAATCGTTCCGGTTGTGGTAAGGAATTGACAGGTAAGTTCATTCCCGACTACATCCAGAATAAGAGAACCGTTATTCGCATTGGTAGACACCTGCATGGCATTGTGCGGATAACGGGTCTGCACGGTGCCCGCCGACTGTCCGCTCACACCACATACAATGTAAACCGTTCCGTCATCCCTTGCATTGACTTTGGTATACGTATCAGGAGAAACCTGAACGACATTCCCTGTGGGGTAAACAGCAGAATTGAACGTCGTTTCAAGTCCGTAGTGGCCCTTGATGAACATACTGCGCTCATACACATGGCTGTGACCGGAAAGCACCAGATCCACCCCGTTCTGTTCCAATAGCGGGATGATATTGGTCCGCATGTCGATCAGCTCGATCTCAGTATCGCTGTTGTGCGAACCCATTGTATAAGGAGCATGGTGAAAGTAGACGACCGTCCATAGACGCGTATTCGTTGCAAGATCGTTTTGCAACCAACTGTACATCGGAGACCCGGGTGCATTGTAAGAACCGTAGCTGTCCAGTGCAATGAAATGGACGTTCCCGTAGTCGTATGAATAATATTTCTCCGTGCCTGAATTAGTCGGTATATCGAATATGCTGAAGTACGGGAAATTCGTACCCAACGAGGCGGAACTTTGATAGCCGGAAGAAGCGTAATCATGGTTACCCGGAGCCGGATAGACCGGTAACCGCCGGAAGAGATTTCCATATACATCGAACACTTTTGTCTGGTATTCCGAATCCGTACCGTAGGAGTAGGCATTGTCGCCTAACCATAACCATCCGTGCACGGTACTGGAAGCGGTATAGTTGAGAAATGCTGTCAACGTATTCCGTTGGTTCGTACTGTTATTGCCGAAATCACCGGTGACCCAGAAGCGAATGGAATCTGTCGTGTTCGCATCTGTCGCCGTTCGGAAGCAGTTTTCCGCACCAGACTGGATCGTAACACCGATGATTCCGATGCTGTAATAGTAAAGCGTATTCTGCAGGAGATTATTCAATCTCACGGTATGATCAGTGACTGACGAAGCATCCGAGACCACCTGCGTAAGGGCGGTCGGAGACGTCCCGAACCGGACTTCGCTGTTGCAGGCCACGTTCGTTCTCCATTGAATGTTGACCGATGATTCGGATGGACCTACCATGTAAGCCCCGCGGGTAATGACCGGAAGTGTAACGGCCGTAACGGTGAAGACAGATGAGCTGCTGCCCGTTCCGCTCGGCCCAGTTACGGAAACAAGTCCGCTGGTAGCCCCTGTAGGTACCGTGAAGGTGAGCTGGGTTGCACCCAGCACGTTGAAGGCGGCCAGTTGACCGTTTAATCTAACAGCCGTTGCATCCGTGAAATTGCTGCCGTTGACTGTGATGATTGAACCGACCGGACCGCTGGTCGGCGAGAAAGAAGTGACGACCGGAGCCGGAGGAGCCGTCACCGTGAAAGCGGTCGTACTCGTCCCGGTTCCACCGGCGGTCGTGATACTGATCGGTCCGCTGGTCGCGCTGGGGGGGACAACAAAACTGATTTCGGTAGAACTGACGACAACAAAGGAAGTCGCCATACCATTGAGCAATACTGACGTAGCCCCGAAATAGTTGGAACCGGTGACCGTTACTGAGCTGCCTGCCAGACCGCTGGTCGGTGTAAAGGAAGCGATGACCGGTACGGGAGGCAAGGTGACGATGAAGGAGGAAGCACTGGAGGCGGTGCCGCCGGGAGTAGTGACAGTGACCGGTCCGCTGGAGGATCCGGCAGGTATGACGAAACTGATCTGAGTCGAACTGAGGACCGTGAAGGCGACGCCGCCTCCGTTGAGTGTCACTGCGGATGCACCGGAAAAATTAGTCCCCGTAACAGTGACCAAAACGCCGGGCCAACCGCTTGTCGGACTGAGGGACGAGATGACAGGTGCAGGAACGATGACCGTAAAAACAGAAGTGCTTGATACGGTGCCCCCGGCAGCCGTAACACTGATTGAGCCGCTCGTCGCACCGGACGGAACCGTAAAGGAGAGCTGTGCGGAACTTACTACGGTATATGAACACACGATACCATTCAGCCGGACTGCTGTAACGCCTGTAAAACCGGTTCCGGAGACAGTAACTGCCGTTCCGGGCGTTCCGCTGGATGGAGCAAAGGAGGAAATCGTCGGCGGCGGAACGGTGACCGTGAACGCGGCCGTACTGTTTGCTACTCCGGCCGAATTGACGACGGTAATTAACCCGGAAGTTGCTCCGGAAGGAACCGTTAATGTGATCTGTGAAGCATTCACTACCGTAAAGGCGCAATTCGTACCGTTCAGTTGAACCGTCGTAGTCCCGGAAAAATTACTTCCGGATACGGACACCAAAGTTCCCGGACTGCCGGATGCAGGACTGAAAGAACTGATGACCGGAGGCGATACGACCGTGAATACAGGACCGCTGGCAGTACCATCAGGGTTCGTCACAGAAACGATTCCGGAGGTAGCACCCGCGGTTACGGTAAAGCGGACCTTCCCCCCTCCTAATAGCGTGAAGGGTTGGGAAATTGAATTTAACCGTACGGCGGTAGTCGTTGAAAGATTGGTACCGGTGATGGTTACTGAAGTTCCGACGGGTCCTGAGACGGGATTGATGGAAGAAATTCCGGGGGGCTTCGGACGGGCGGCCTGAGTAGAAAACACTGTCAAAGCGAGAACCACAGCCATTGCGATCTTTAAAAGGCTGTGATTGGGATCGAAAAGTCGCATAAGTGGTAGGTCGGATAAATAGATTCTCTATCGGGATGTTACCGGGTTCGTGAAGCAAGCAAGGGGTGAACGCGTTTGAACCAGAGCGGTGGAATCAAGGCCAGATAAAGTGCGGAGGCATAGCCACCGGGCAAAACCGGACTTTCGGAATGACTGTCCAACGTATGGTAGGGTTTGGAAGCGTAGTAGTGATGATCAGCGTGTCGGCTGAGATCAATCAGAATGAAACGGCTGGTGAATTTGTCAGACTGCCAGCTGTTATGGGCAAGTACCCGTTCGGACACATCGCGGGTCAAACCATAATGTTCGATGTAATTGGTATAGCCATAGAGGAAATTGGCTACCAGCCATTGGAAAAGGAAAGCGGAAATAAGTAGCAGTCCTCCAAGCGAAAAAGCGACGGTAAGCACTGCAGCCAACACGATGGCTCCCACCATCAACTCATTTCCAATCGATAAGGCGGATTTACCGGCCGACCTCATCCGCTGGGCTTCGAGCTTCCAGGCAGATCGGATCTGACCGATAGTGGAACGTACGAAGAAACCATAAACGTTCTCCCCTATTCTGGCTGACGAAGGATCCCGATCGGTACCGACCCACTTATGATGGATTTTTAAATGTTCTACATAAAAAGCGATGTTGCCGGCGGACCACAAAAGCACACGACCCATGAATTGCCAGACCGAAGATTTCCGGTGAATGAGTTCATGGGCCACAACTATGGAGCTGGTACCTGAATGGATACCGGTTGAAAGTGCAGCACCCAACAATTGCCACCCAACGATTCGATGTTCGACGACAGAAAGCGAAAGTGCAATCAGCGCGAGGGGCTGGAAAATAAAATGCAGCACCAATAACAGATCGGGGAGAATGGCCGTCTTATCATCGGAGGCACTTGTTCGGTCTTCCGGAACGAACCATTCCACCAACGGCAGGAAAACAAGCGAAAAAAGGGTATTTAACCATACCCATTGACCTCCGAAGTAGTTTCCGGAAATAGTCAACAGGCCGGGTATAAGGCTGAGGAAATATGACAGGTTACGAACCATGTAGTAATCCAAATTTACTGATATTTATCAGTTTTCTTGTCAATTTTTCGATGATCAGAACGTTTCTGAGGTCTGAAATAGTCACTACTTTTACCGATAGAACCTGCCCTGAATGGAATTGAACAAATTGATTGGTATCATCATCGTTATTTTTTCACTCCTTTCGAGTGGAATCCATGGGCAAGGCACGGAAAAGAACGATTTAGTTCAGTTTTCAGGGGTAGTTGTGGCGGCAGACAGCCTCCAACCGATTCCCTTTACCAGTATTATGATCAGGGGTACCAGCCGGGGTACTATTTCGGATTACTACGGCTTTTTTTCGTTTGTCGCAAAGATGAACGACACCGTTGAATTCGCCGCTATCGGATTTAAGCGAAACTATTTCATCATACCGGATACACTGACCGACCACCGTTGCTCACTCATCCAATTGTTGAAACCGGACACCATCCTGCTGAAAGAGGTTGTCATATTCCCCTGGCCGACCAAAGAGCAGTTCAAGGAAGCCTTTATTCAATTGCGGGCTCCTTACGATGACCTTACACGTGCGGAAAAAAATCTGGATCGCCGGCAAATGGCTTTTCTGGCCAGCCGCGTGCCGATGGATGGAAGCATGAACTTCCGTTGGCAGATGCAGGAGCAGTCCAGCCGACTATATTATGCCGGACAACTTCCACCCAACAACTTACTGAACCCCGTTGCATGGGCCAAGTTCGTCCAGATGTGGCAGAACGGTGATTTCAGCGAAAAGAACAAGTACGAACGCTGAAGGCTGACGCCCGCTATCCGTCTATGCACCGCCGACTCCCGCTTCTACTCTTTTCCATTATTATCTCATCCATCGGTTGGTCACAGCCGACCGGGACTGTCAGCGGTCAAGTACGCGACTCGGTTGGTAAGCCCTTGTTCGGCGGGACGGTTGCCGTGTTCGGAGAGCCGTATGGAGCAAGTACCGGTGAGGACGGCAAATACACATTAGACGTACCTGCAGGTCACCCGATTAAACTGGTCTATTCTTTTACCGGCCTTGCATCCGACACGGTACCCCTGCAGCTGAAACCGGGTGAATCGCGCACCATCAACCGCACGCTTCGCGGCAGGGTTTTCCAGTTCAAAGAGGTAGACATCGAGGAGCGTTCCATACGGGATCTGAATGTGACACCGATCAATCCCAAGGCTGTTTCGGTGCTGCCGACTCCCAATCAGAGTGTTGAAGACCTCTTGAAGACGATGCCCGGCGTTTCGTCTTCCAACGAACTGAGCTCACAGTACAATGTAAGGGGCGGAAACTTCGACGAGAACCTCGTTTACATCAACGACTTCGAGGTCTACCGCCCGCTACTGGTGCGCTCCGGTCAGCAGGAAGGGATCAGCATCATCCACCCCGACATGGTGGAATCCATCCGCTTCTCGGCAGGCGGCTTTGATGCCAACTACGGAGATAAACTCTCTTCGGTTTTGGACATCCAGTACCGAAAACCCGACCGCTTCGCAGGCAGCGCCTATGCTTCCCTGTTAGGCGGAGGCCTGGAACTGGAGGACCGTTCCGGAAACGGAAAGTGGTATTGGATGGCCGGTCTGCGCCAGAAATCGAATCAATACCTGCTGAACTCCTTTGAAACGAAGGGCGAGTACCGTCCTTCCTTCACCGATGCGCAGGCGCTGATCGGTTGCGAGGTGAATTCAAAACTCAACATCGAATTATTCGGAAACTACGCACGCAACCGTTTCAATCTCGTTCCGGAAAACCGAGAAACGAATTTCGGGACCATCAATGACGCCAAACGTTTCACCGTCTTTTTCGAAGGAAGAGAAATCGACCGGTATATCACCTTCACGGGTGCCGCATCCGCTACCTACCGTCCTAAGGAGAATCTGAAGCTCAAATTCATCGGCTCCTCTTATCGTACCCGGGAAGAAGAGAACTTCGACATACTGGGACAATACTTCCTGGACCAGCTGGAAGCGGATCTCGGTAAGGCGGACTTCGGCGAAGTGGCCTTCAACCTGGGCATCGGCTCATTCCTCAGTCACGCGAGAAACAGACTGGATGCCGCCGTTATCGCCGCTGAACACAAAGGCGAATGGATCCGGGAACGGGGACTCTTGACGTGGGGGGTAAAAGGCCAGCAGGAACAATTCGATGACGTCCTTCACGAATGGAACTATAATGATTCTGCCGGATTCTCGATTCCGTCCGACCGCGATACGGCTAATCCGCTGATCATACTCAACGATGTCGTGATTGCACAGAATCAACTGACCACAGAACGCCTCAGCGGATTCCTGCAGAACGCATGGCAATTGGGAGCATCCCGAAAGATCACCTTGACGGCCGGAGTTCGTGCACTGTACTATTCCCTGAACGAACAGTGGATGATCAGCCCGAGAGGTTCGGTCAATTTCCGTCCGGATCCGGAAAAGCCGCTGACCTTCCGTGCGGCTGCCGGCGTCTACTATCAGGCTCCCTTTTACCGTGAGTTGCGGGGCATCGACGGCGTCCTCTACCCCGGCACCCCTTCACAGAAATCGGTTCACTTCGTTGCAGGCAACGACTTCACCTTCCATGCGCTCGACCGGGACTTCAAACTCACATCCGAGATCTTTTATAAATCGCTGGATGTACTAATTCCCTATAAGATCGACAACCTGCGCATCCGTTACTTGCCGGACCAACGCTCGAAAGGATATTCGACCGGAGTGGACCTACGTCTCTTCGGGGAGTTCGTTCCGGGAACCGAATCATGGGCCAGTCTTTCTTTCCTGAAAACCGAAGAGGACATCATCGGCGACTACTACTACGACCGCTATAATCAATACGGTGAAAAAATCATTCCCGGATACACCTATGACCAAGTGGCTGTCGACAGCGTGCGCATAGAACCCGGCTTCATTCCCAGACCGGCCGACCAGCGGGCGACATTCAGTCTATTCTTCCAGGACTACCTTCCGAAATCACCGACGTTCAAGATGTCACTCTTCCTGGCCTTTGGAACCGGCCTGCCCTTCGGTCCTCCGGGAGCTCCGCGCTATAAAGACATCTTCCGCGCACCCCCTTACCGGAGAGTGGATATCAGTTTTTCCAAGCAACTCATCGGAGAAGGCGTAACGAAGCGACCGAAGCAAAAAGTGTTCAACAACGTCGAGTCCATGTGGATCGGACTGGAAGTATTCAACCTTTTACAGGTATCCAACGTAGCTTCCTATACCTGGGTGACGGATGTTTCAAATGCCCGTAAGTATGCCGTTCCGAATTATCTGACAGCGCGACAATTGAATATCAGACTGAACGTACGCTTCTGACCATGCAACGCCTCGCATCCACCCTTCTGCTGACTATTGCATTGAACCAGGTACCGAGCCCTGTGTCAGCACAAGCTTTGAAGTTTTGCGAGCAAGTGGGGAAAGACGGAACACCATACGGAGTCGCCCGGAATTTCCAAATAGAAAAAAAGGGAAGTGCGGTAGTCTTCCATGTACGGGCCCATGGCATATTCAACTGCTCACATGTAACCATCGACCTGTACAAGCTTTCTAACAAAGGCGAGGAACAGTTCGAGCGTTCCATTGAAGTCGATGTTCAACCGTACGACAGGTGGCTCCAACACAGGGTCGTATTCTATGCAGCGGGTTCTTACGCGGTCTATTCGTACGACGAATCCGGCAACCTTTTAGGGGCCGGGCGACTGAACCTCTTGCTCAGGAACTGACATCCCGCTTCAACGGAGAATCGGGTTCTTTTTCCATGTGACTGAACACCAGTCGGTCACTCAAAGAGGGAAACAGCCTGTTCAACCAGACCGCGAGCTTTCCGTTGAGCGTCAGCACGAGATCCCGTTTACGATTTTTCACCGCCTTGCAGACCAAAGCGGCTACTTCATCTGCAGACATCATCTGTTGCTCATTGCGTGGAGACTCACCTTGAGGCTTTCCGTCCTTGGCGAGCGCACGGCTACGGATATTCGAGGCCGTGAAACCCGGACAAGCCACGAGCACATGAAGACCCCGGTGCAGATTTTCCGTGCGAAGAGTCTCCAGGAATCCCTCCAGCGCGAATTTAGAGGATGAATAAGCCGTACGAGCAGGAAGGCCTTTCTTACCGGCGATGGAGGAAATCCCAACGACGCTCCCCTTCTGTCTCAGCAGATACGGCAATGCGAACTTCGTGCAATATACGGCACCCCAGAAATTCACATCCATCACTTTCCGGATGACATCCAGGTCGAGCTCCTCGAAAAGCGCCCGCATGGAAACGCCGGCATTGTTTATCAGTACATCAATCGTTCCGAAACGCGCGACAGCTGCAGCGATCAACCGGCTACAATCCGTCTCAAGACTTACATCCCCGGAAACACACAGCACTTCCTTGCCGGATGATTCGAGCTCTTTCTGCATCGCGTCCAGGACATCTGCGGATCGAGCGAAGAGTACAAGTCGGGCGCCTTCGGAAGCGAATGCATAGGACAAGGCTTTTCCGATTCCGGAAGATGCGCCGGTGATGACGACTACCTTGCCTTTCATGGAATTAATGCTCATGCGTCGGGAAACATTTTACCCGGATTCAATATCCCGTTCGGATCAAACAGCCGTTTTATACCTTTCATCAGTTCCAGCTGGACCGGATTGAATGGAATGTCCATGTACTGCTTCTGGACGTAACCGATACCGTGTTCGCCGGAAATCGTGCCCCCCAAGGAAACACATAACTGAAAAATTTCACGGATGCCGAGAGGGACCTTCGTATTCCAGTCCTCATCACTGATGGCTTCCTTGATGATGTTCACATGCAGGTTGCCGTCTCCCGCGTGCCCGTAACAGACACTGCGAAATCCGTAGCGCTCGCCGATCTCTTTGACACCTTTCAAAAGACGGGGCAGCTCGGCACGGGGAACGACTGTATCTTCTTCCTTGTAAATGGAATGGGATTTAACCGCTTCGCCGGCAGAACGACGGGCTCTCCAAAGATCGGCTTTCTGCTGAGCGGATTCGGCGAAGAGGATCTCATCGCACTCGAACTGTTCGAGGACTTCGGATATTCGCTCGCACTCTTTAAAAAGAACCTCCCGGTCGTTCCCATCCACCTCGATAAACAGCTGCGCCTGTATGCCGTCTTTAAGCGGGACTTTTACATCGACGTACCGCATGACGTACTCGATACAATCCCGTTCCATGAATTCAAGCGCGGACGGTATCACTCCGCTTCTGAAAATCGCAGAAACCGCTTCACAAGCCTTCTCAGCACTGTAAAAGGGGACCAGCATAAGCAGGTTCTCCTTTGGCAGCGGCAACAGTCTAAAGACGATCTTCGTGATGATGCCGAGCGTGCCCTCACTACCGACAATCAGCTGGGTCAGGTTATATCCCGTTGAATTCTTCAACACGTTGGCCCCGGTCCAGATGACCTCACCGTTCGGCAGCACGACTTCGCAGTTCAGGACATAGTCTTTGGTGACGCCGTATTTGACGGCTTTCGGTCCGCCGGCACATTCCGCCAGGTTGCCACCCAGGAAACAACTTCCACGGCTGGCGGGATCGGGAGGATAGAACAATCCCTTTTCAGCGACCGCATCCTGGAAGACCTGATTGATGACTCCCGGCTCAACCGTCGCTTGCAGGTTTCGCTCATCAATAGAAAGAATACTGTTAAAGCGCTCCATGGAGATGATGACACCTCCGAATACCGGCAAAGCACCGCCGCTCAACCCGGTTCCTGCTCCACGAGGAGTGACAGGCACCGATTCGGCATTACATACAAGAAGAATGGCGGCTATCTCCTCAGGACTCCGCGGCTTCACGACCACTTCCGGATAAAAGCGAAGATCTTCCGTATAATCGTGAGAATGATCCGCCAATACCTCACGGTCGGTGTGGACAAACCCGTCACCTACGATGGCACGCAGGCGATTCAGGAATTCAGCCGTTACCGGTCGGTAGGAGGTTGTTTTCACTGGGGACTGTTTTTTTTCAGGAAATTCTCAAGTGCAATTCCGTCCATCGAATAACTGAAAAGACAGGCTGTACCATTGGCTTCGCCGGCATCATCTCCTAAAAAATAAAACCGCTTATCATCAATCAGCACATCACGTATGTATGCCAGACCGTAGACCGTACGGTCCACAAAGCTGAACCTGTTTCTACCCTCCTTATCGGGAACGATGAACGTCGGCTGAAGGGTACCTTGCTCCTCATTCATACGCCCGCCGATTATCAGTCGGTAGTTCTTGTCATTGATCATTCGGTAATAATACTCGCCTGAAGGATATTTACGTTCGTACAGGGTTCGACCGCCGTTAATGGCGAACTGATAATGAATACTGCCACTTTCCTGTTTTGCAAAATCGGAATAGCCGGAAACCAACAATGCGGAATTCCTGAAGGGATAGATATGCTCTCCCATGCAGTCTGCCGTTTCGCAATCATAGGAGAGTTCCATCTTCAGCTGTCCGTTACGATCCAACTTCAGAAGGGGCAGATCCGATTTATCGGCTACATGGTTCGAGAAGCCGGAGGCATAGACAAATCCTGAATCATCCAGCGCGATACAGATGCCGGCATCGTTCTCAGATAATTTTCCGTCGTAGCGGTACTTCCACTTCTCATTACCCAACGTATCATATTTCACCAGGTGAAGATCGGAGGAG
>JBJOMA010000132.1:0-4213 GCA_046052625.1 Bacteroidota bacterium | reverse complement strand
CGATTGAATTTCTTTTTTGAACATCAAAAAGAAACGTCCGACAATCAATTGAAAATCTATTTATGGAAGGACGCGTAACTACGACGGTTAAGGACCACATCGCAACCGTCACCTTTTTCCATCCACAAAGCAACTCACTTCCGGGCGTGGTTCTTCGCCAATTGGCACAGGCGATCGAAACGGCCGGAAATGATGCCGCCTGTCGCGTGATCATCCTGCAAAGCGAGGGCACCAAGGCCTTCTGTGCGGGCGCATCCTTTGACGAACTGGTCGCCATCTCGAACCTGGAAGAAGGTAAACACTTCTTCTCCGGCTTCGCCGCCGTCATCAATGCGATACGTAAGTCTCCCAAGTTCGTGCTGGCACGTGTACAGGGTAAAGCGGTGGGTGGCGGTGTCGGACTTGCCTCTGCCGCAGATTACACCTTCGGCACCGTCCACAGTTCCGTTAAATTAAGCGAGCTGGCGGTCGGCATCGGCCCCTTTGTCGTCGGTCCGGCGGTAGAACGCAAAATCGGCAAATCCGCTTTCCAGCAACTGGCCATCAATGCAACCGAATGGCAGAGTGCCGAGTGGGCGTTTCAAAAAGGTCTTTACGCCGAACTGCATGAAACACCGGAAGCCATGGATGCTTCCCTGATGGCGTTGGCCGAACGGCTCGCCGCAAGTAATCCTGAAGCCATGCGTCTCCTTAAAAAAGCCGCTTGGGACGGCACCGATCACTGGGACCAGCTGTTGTTGGACCGGGCGGAAATGAGCGGAACGTTGGTATTGTCCGAGTTCACACGCAACGCCATCGCCAAGTTCAAGGCCGGAGCGAGATAATCCGGAACAGTTCAACTTCATTCAGCACACCTGTCACTGCAGGAGTCGCCGGCTATTAAAAGCTATACGTCAGTCCGCCTACGGCGCTCAGTCGCTCCATCGGGAAACCGTACCACTGCTGGAAGCGGGAGAATCCAAGGTTGTTCACCGTCACGAACGCAGATAAGATCTTCGAGTACCGGTACTCGATCGACAGGTTCGCATCGACGTAGGGTTTCAGTTCCTGAACGACTTCTTTCACGCCCAGCACGTTCTTTTCGATCAGCAATGCGCGCCGCGTGCCGTATCCGAAGAGCGCTGCCTTCACCAGTATTTTGTCCTGCAGGTTGTAATCCGCCCGCAAGGTCATGACGGTGTTCGGCTGGTACCACGCGTACTCCTGCTTTTTCATTTCATAGTTATATTGGTCCAGACGGTATGAAACCGTCAGCTTTTCAGCAGCGCGATATCCGATTTCCGCATGCAGATGAAAGCGTCCTGCATCATCATACACCGTATTGAACATCGTCGTGCGCGATGTATCGTTCACATACAGCTGGAAATCACTGAATCGTGCATAGCCGACCTGAGCAGTAAAGGAAATTGAACGGGAAAGGTTACCGGTCACTCCTCCGTTCGCATCGAGCAGCCGTACCGTGTTCTTCAGGTAGATGGCCGGATTGATAAAGGGATTTTCCACTGTGACAGTATGATAATTATTCTTCTGCACACCGCCTTCCACATCAGCAAACAAGTGCAGCACCCCGTTCGATACGGGAACGACTACGTTCAGACGCGGAAAAAAATGTGCATCTGTCTCGGCTCCCTGCTCTGTCTCCAGTCCGACTCCGGCACGGAAACGGATCTTCTCACGGTCGTAGGCGATGAACGGTCGGAAGCGCAACACGTTGCGGGCCGTCGCCGTCAGATCGGTTTCGGTCTGATTGGCCGAGTCGGACTTGTTGAAGAAATCCAATGAAACATCCATGCCGGTGAACATCTCCTTGAAACGCTTGGCGATACCTCCCTCGACAATGAATTCGTTTTCACGGACTCCGAACGCATCGGTCAGGTCGGAATAACCGAAACTTCCTTTATACTTGATATGACTGCTGTCGGAATGCGTACTGCCGATGCCGAAGCGCGCACCGAGGTCACTGAAATATTGCCGGTTAGCCGACTTGTCGATGATGGTATCGCGCGTATCGTAGCCGTAGTAATGCACAAGGTTGCGCGAGTAATTCACGGTACCGTCGAGCGTAGCATGGTCTAGGAAGTAGCGGCCGTCCAGTGCCGCTGCATTATTGCTGTAGGCGGCATTTCCGTAATCCTTAAAGGAGGGAGATCCCGAAAGGTGGCTGGCCCTGAAGCCGAGAGAGCCGGTCTTTGAGCGCAATGTATTCAGGTACAATTCACCCGTGTAGCGACCATAGTTGCCTCCTCCCGCCTTTAGATATGCACGATAGAGCTTCTGCAACGGTTCATCCTTGATCTTGACGGCTTTGATGGTACCGGCATCATACACCGTCCCGGCTCTGCGCGATTCAAAGGAATAAGTCTGCGGTAGCACCAACGAAACGGACGTATCACCTTCCGGTGCATCGGAGATCTTCCAGGACTCGGCCAGGACCGGCTTGTAGTCCTTCACGATGACGTACTCCTTGTTGCCGATTTCTCGCTCTTCGAGTGTATCCGTCACTTCCTCCTGGGCGAAGGCCAGTGTAGGAATCAACAGTAATGCAAGGGCGGTGCTTCTATACATGAGGGGAAATTGAGCGATAGATTTCATTTGATCGGGTTCACTTCAAGGGAATCGGCAGCAGCTTCACGGCGTCGGTTTTCAAGTTCCAATGCGGCACCGGAGCGTTCCGCCTGCAACAACGCATCGTATTTGGTACGTGCCAGCGACTTCAGGTCATCCGGATCGTCTGCCGAGGATTCGTAGTTTTCATAGATGCTCTTGTAGGTCGCCTTTGCCTGGAACGTATCCTTCTGCGCGAGGTAGCAATCGCCGAGGAGGATGAAGGATTTAGCTACCCAGTAATCATAGGATGGCACCTGGTTCTGAACTTCCAACGCCAGTTTCTGCGCCTCCTTGTAATTCATCTGTTTGTACTCGATGAAGGCCAATGAGTAGCGGCTCTCCGCAGTGATTTCACTGTTGGTGCGCTTGGCCAAGATGGTGAAGGTCTCTTTGGCGGTCGTGAATTCACCGGCCGTCAGCTGACAACGGGCGGTGATCAGCTGCGCTTCGTTTTGAAGATCCTTCGGCAATCCGTCGGCCGAGAGGACCTTCGTTGCTGCAGCAACAGAACGGGAGCAGTCACCCATTCGGTCGTAGCAACGAAGCTGTCCGATCCGCGCTGAAGCGATATTCTCCTTCACCTCGGCCGTGCGTTCCAGTTCTTCGAAGCGGGCGACCGCCTGTTCGTATTGCTTCAGGCGGTACCGGATAGTAGCCGCATTGAGCAAGGACTTTTCCGTGAACTGATTCCGAGGAAGACGGAGCACGGCATCGAAGCCCGGCAGTGACGCTTCAAGTTGTCCTGACTGATACAGGCAATCACTACGGTAGTAGTTGGCGTTCGCCAGAAAGACTGCCTTGGGAAAACGGTCCAGATACCGGTCGAAATCACGAATGGCATCCTGGCACTTTCCTTGCGTATAGAGCACTTCGGCCGCTTCGTACACCAAAGAATCTTCCGCGCCGGCTGAAACTTCCGCGTTCGGCACATTCCTTACGAACCGGAGATAATCATCCACCTGATGACGGGCTACTGAAATATTTTTCAGTTGAAGGAGTGCCTCCTTGGCCTCGGCAGTACCGGGGTAACGCTCGATGACCCGTTTGCAGGCTGCAGCGGCCTGATCGTCTTTACCATCGTTATAGTACACCAGTGCTTCCCCCAACTCGGCTTTCTTCACATAGCTGCTCTTAGGGTATTCTTCAATCACTTTACGGAAGAAGATCTGCGCTTTGGAGTTATTCCCCATCGTCAGATACGCCTGGCCGGTCTCATACAAAGCATCATCCATGTAAACGGAGCCCGCATGATCGGCGGTAAGCTTTTCAAGGGCCGCCGCCTTATCGCCAAGTCGTCCCCGTACACCGAGGATGATCCCTTTCTGGTACAGTGCATAGTCAGCGGCTTTCGCCCGGACACCGATGGCGCGGTCGTAATACTCCAAAGCCGCAACCTGGTCGCGCTGCATGAAATAACAGTCGGCTATGCGTATCAAAGCATCAGCATAGCGCTCCTCGTCGGTCTCATCTTTCTCTTTGATATACTTCCTGAATTCCACCAGGGCTTCGGCATGCTTGTCTTGCTTAACCAATGCATATCCGGCCGCATAATGACCCATGTTGTATGCAGGCAGATTCACCGCTGCAGGTGTGTTGAGGAATTCCC
>JBJOMA010000131.1:0-5224 GCA_046052625.1 Bacteroidota bacterium | reverse complement strand
GTATTGGAAGCATTCTTTTTTGTCCTGCCTTACGCTGCGCGCTCGGAGAGGGTCTTGACGATGCCGGCGAGTTTTCCGCCTCCGCTCTGAAGCGCAGAGACCACGTTCTTGGCGGGAGACTGCAACAGGCCGATGATATCACCGATAAGTTCGTTCTTGGACTTGATGGCTGCCAGCATGTCCAGCTGGTTGTCGCCCAGGAACACCGCGGTATCGATGTAGGCACCCTTTACAAGGGGCTTATCGTTACCGGCTTTGCGGAATTCCTTGATGAGCTTGGCCGGTACGTTACCCGTCTCGGAGAACAGAAGGGCGCTGGTGCCTTTGAGCGCTCCGAAGATCTCGGAGTAGGAACCGCCTTCCTGGCGCTCCATGGCTTTCTGGATGAGGGTGTTCTTGGCCACCAGCATCTTGATGCCTTTAGAGAAACAGGCGCGGCGCAGGTTATTGGTCTTCTCGACCGTCAGCGCAGACGTGTCGGTGACATATACGTTAGGATATTTATTCAGCAACTCGGCGATTTCGCCGATGATCGCTTCTTTTTGTTCGCGGTTCATGATGTTGTTCGGATTGGATTACCGTTCGTTTATAATGGATCAGGACAGCGTCTTGGTATCGATCTGTACAGAAGGACTCATGGTGGAAGACATGTACACCGACTTCATGTAGGTGCCCTTAGCCGCCGAAGGCTTCAGCTTAATGATGGCGTTGATCAGTTCGCTGGCGTTCTCTTCGATCTTCTTAGCGTCGAACGAGGCCTTACCCACGGAAGCATGGATGGAACCTTGTTTGTCCACTTTGAAATCGATCTTACCGGCTTTCACCTCGTTGACCGCTTTTCCGATATCGTTGGTGACGGTACCGGTCTTGGGGTTCGGCATGAGGTTACGCGGACCGAGGACCTTACCGAGCTTACCTACCTTACCCATGACGCTGGGCATGGTGATGACGACATCAATATCGGTCCAACCGCCTTCGATCTTCTGGATGAATTCGTCCAGACCAACGAAGTCAGCCCCGGCCTCTTTGGCCTCGGCTTCTTTGTCCGGGGTACAGAGTACGAGAACTTTCTTGGTCTTACCGGTGCCATGCGGAAGCGTAACGACACCGCGAACCATCTGATTGGCTTTTCTCGGGTCGACACCGAGGCGGATACTGAGATCGACGGACGAGTCGAACTTGGCGTTGGTGATCTCTTTGACCAACTTGGAGGCTTCAGCCACCGTGTACGACTTGGACTGGTCTACTTTAGAGAGGGCCAGTTTCCTCTTCTTACTGATGCGTGCCATTGAAGAACGTTTTTGAAGTACAAGCGGGGTTGATGTGATCGCGCCCTCCTTCGGTTAATGAATATGTACTGCGGCCCGAGGACCGGTCAGTCGGATTAATCAGAAGGGACGCTGTCCCTCCACCGTGATGCCCATGCTGCGGGCCGTTCCGGCCACCATGCTCATCGCAGATTCGATGGTGAAGCAGTTGAGGTCCGGCATCTTGATCTCAGCGATCTTGCGGACATCATCCCACGTCACTTTGCCCACCTTGTTGCGGTTCGGCTCTTTGGAGCCGCCCTTCAACTTGGCCGCATCCATCAACTGGACCGCCGCAGGCGGGGTCTTGATGATGAACTCGAAGGACTTGTCCGTGTACACCGTAATGATGACCGGAAGTACTTTTCCGGCCTGGTCCTGCGTGCGAGCATTGAACTGCTTGCAGAATTCCATGATGTTCACACCCTTCGCACCGAGTGCAGGACCGATCGGAGGAGCCGGATTGGCTGCACCGCCCTTTACCTGTAATTTGATGTATGTACTTATCTCTTTTGCCATGCTGTTGGTTCATTGCGGCTTTCTGCACCGTGCCTTCAGACTGGAAGCGACTGGAAGCGGCGACACATCATGCCCTGTTATTCTTTTTCTACTTGCATATAATTCAACTCGAGCGGGGTCTTCCGTCCGAAGATCTTGACCATCACTTTGAGTTTCTTTTTCTCTTCATTGATCTCCTCGATGACACCGGTGAAGGTATTGAACGGTCCGTCGATCACTTTGACGGATTCGCCGACGACATACGGTACGGCCATGACCGAATCGCTATCGGCCAGTTCATCCATCTTACCGAGGATGCGGTTGACTTCCGACTGGCGCAGCGGAACCGGAGCTTCGCCTTTGGGGCCCAGGAAGGAAATGACACCGGTGATGTTCTCAATGATGTGCGGGATCTCACCGACAAGGGCGGCCTCGATCAGCACATAACCCGGCAACAGGCTCCGCTCCTTGCTCACTTTCTTCCCATTACGGATCTGTACGAATTTCTCGGTCGGGATCAGCACCTGCGCGACATAATCGGCCAGGTTGAGGCGGGAGATTTCCGACTCAATGTACTGCTTCACCTTCTTTTCCTTACCGGCGATCGCGCGCACCACGTACCATTTCCGTCCGATTTCCTTGGACGGTTGGGCAGAGGAGGTCTTGGTTGTCATATCGTTCATGATCCAGCAGGATTATCAGGCGATCATCTTGTAGAACAGGTTCATGATACCGGTGAATCCCATGTCCATGGCGAAAATCACCAGACCTATGATGACCGTGGACACCATGACCACGATGACACTGCTCTGGAGCTCTTCCCAGGTGGGCCAGCTGACTTTTTCAATCAACTCCCGGTAGCTTTCTTTGATGTAATCGGCGATTTTGCTCATTACTTCTTTTTGATGAACCGGAATCCGGTTACAGGGGAAATTCAGATTAGCGGGGTAAGCACGGGTGGAGAGACTCGAACTCCCAGCCAACGGTTTTGGAGACCGCTACTCTACCATTGAGCTACACCCGTGTATGGCACAAAGGACAGCGAATAGTGTTACACCATCCGCTGTCCGTCTGTGACCTCTTACTGAATCAATTACTTGATGATCTCAGTTACCTGGCCTGCGCCGACGGTACGACCGCCTTCGCGGATAGCGAAGCGGAGGCCCTTGTCCATAGCGACCGGCTGGATGAGCGCAACAGTGATCGTAACGTTATCGCCCGGCATTACCATCTCGCGTCCTTCCGGAAGGGTGATTTCACCCGTCACGTCGGTCGTACGGAGGTAGAACTGGGGGCGGTATTTGTTCTGGAACGGAGTGTGGCGACCGCCTTCTTCCTTCTTCAGAACGTAGATCTCAGCCTTGAAGTTGGTGTGCGGCTTGATTGAACCCGGCTTGGCGATAACCATGCCACGGCGGATGTTGTCCTTTTCAATACCACGGAGGAGCAGACCTACGTTATCTCCTGCTTCACCGCGATCCAGGATCTTACGGAACATTTCGACACCGGTAACGGTCGACTTCATGCTCTGCTCCTGCATTCCGATGATTTCAACGTCCTCGCCGGAATTGATAACACCGCGCTCGATACGGCCCGTTGCAACGGTACCACGACCGGTGATGGAGAACACGTCTTCCACCGGCATGAGGAACGGCTTGTCGACTTCACGCGGAGGAACCGGGATGTAGGTATCGACTGCTTCCATGAGCTTCATGATGCTGTCGACCCACTTAGCGTCGTTATTCAGACCGCCAAGAGCGGAACCGCGGATAACCGGGGTGTTGGAACCGTCGAACTCGTAGAAAGAGAGGAGGTCGCGGACTTCCATCTCGACGAGATCAAGCAGTTCAGGATCGTCGACCATGTCGACTTTGTTCAGGAACACGACGATTTTCGGAACGCCTACCTGACGAGCGAGCAGGATGTGCTCACGGGTCTGGGGCATCGGACCGTCGGTAGCAGCAACTACGAGGATGGCACCGTCCATCTGGGCAGCACCCGTTACCATGTTCTTCACATAGTCGGCGTGACCGGGACAGTCAACGTGTGCATAGTGACGGTTAGCCGTCTGGTATTCAACGTGAGCGGTGTTGATCGTGATACCACGCTCTTTCTCTTCCGGAGCGTTGTCGATCGAGTCGAAAGAACGCTTTTCAGAGAGACCTTTTTCAGCCAGTACGGTGGTGATAGCCGCCGTCAGCGTGGTCTTACCGTGGTCGACGTGACCGATGGTACCGATGTTCACGTGGGGTTTAGTCCGTTCAAATTTCTCTTTTGCCATTTTTCAGTAGAGGTTATAGGTTATTGTTGGTTTGTTTAATGTATTGTAATCGATGACCGAAACGCGGCTGGAAGCTTCCTCGTTGCGGGCATCGATCGGTATATGGAGCCAATGACCAGGATCGAACTGGTGACCTCATCCTTACCATGGATGTGCTCTACCAACTGAGCTACATTGGCTGGTCTATTTTCCGGCGCACTATTTCCAAAGCCTTGCCGGAAAAGGCTTTGGAGGCATTCGGCCACTTGGAGCGGAAGACGGGGCTCGAACCCGCCACCCTCAGCTTGGAAGGCTGATGCTCTACCAAATGAGCTACTTCCGCTTGGTGTTTGGACCCTTTTCGGGGGCGTGAAGGTCGTAAACTTCCGGCTGATTCACAAGCCCTTGTAAAGGATTCCGCACGACGATTGTAGTGGGGAGAGGAGGATTCGAACCTCCGAAGTCGTAAGACAGCAGATTTACAGTCTGCCCCATTTGGCCACTCTGGTATCTCCCCGGCCTATGCCGTTATTTTATACATATCGCGAGCCGATGGAGGGACTCGAACCCCCGACCTACTGATTACAAATCAGTAGCTCTAACCACCTGAGCTACATCGGCGAATTTGCGCGAAATTCAAAGAACAATACACCCTCCAAAAAGGGATTGCAAAGGTATTAAAATTAAGTCCAAATTCAAATTTTTCGATTTTTTTTTAAGGTACAGAGGTGTTAAAAAACAAAAGGGCGGACAACTGTCCACCCTTATAATTCCGATACCGGAATAACTGACTTAGGCGATAACCCTGGCCAGCGGATACCGCTTTTTCCACATTTTGAACGCAGCCATGCTATGCACGACCATGGTCGTCTTGTGGTCCAGCTGGACCTTTATCCTGGGACCGTCAGTAATGACCTGAACCGGTTTTACGGCCTTTTTCTTGATATTTTTCGATTTGATCATGATAAAAACGGAACTCTCCGCATTTTAGAAGATAAACAATCTCGGCATTGATTAGTTACAAGGATACTGCAGAAACCGTACCAATTCCCATGACCGGTGTCATTTTCTCAACAGCCGGGTAACTGACATATCCCACACCAAATTAACGCTCTTTTTAGATACTTATTAGTTAAAATATGATAAATCTTAGAAAAAG
>JBJOMA010000130.1:0-17645 GCA_046052625.1 Bacteroidota bacterium | reverse complement strand
TTCAGCAAGGAGAGCAGTGTCGCGTTCTTCGCGCTTTTCCCTGTTACCGCTTTCCTGCTCAAAGGACGCTCCGTAAAGGATTCCCTGCTCCGTTCCTTGCCTTGGCTGGCCGCTGTACTCCTCTTTCTCTTATGCCGGCAAGTCGTGCTTCACGGTGTCCGTCAGGATTATGAAACTACGGTGATTGAAAACAGTCTGTACGGAGCGACATCTTCTGCCGTGCGCTATGCCACCGTTCTTTCCATACTCTTCAACAACTGGAAACTGATGGTGTGGCCGCATCCCTTGTCGTGGGATTATTCCTTCAATCAGCTGCCGCTCACTTCATGGTCCGATCCACTCGTGTGGTTTTCACTCCTGTTGCATCTCGCCGCTATGGCAATGGGAGTCCTTTTGTTCAAGCGGTCTCCGGCCGTCAGTTGGGGGATCTTTTTTTTCCTGGTATTGTTGCTTCCTACCTCTAATGTCTTTTTCCTGAACGGCACTACCTATGCTGAACGATTTCTGTTCCTGCCGTCCTTCGGGCTCATCGTTTCGATGTTCGCTTTGTGGTTGCATCTGAACCCTTCCAGGATTTCTGCAGATCCTATGAAAGCGGCTCGTCCATGGTCACTCCCGGTGCTACTGCTCTGTCTCGCAGGCGCTTTTGCCACCTCCTCCCGCTGCAACGACTGGAAGGATAATCTATCGCTGTTCGAATCAGGCGTCGCCAGTGCTCCTAACAGCAGCCGCACGCAGATGGCGCTTGCTACCGAGTATATGAACAAGGCGGAGAAATCTTCTGTGCTGCAGGAACGGCAGGAATTGATCGCCGGTTCCAAAGAGCACTTCCGTCGCAGCCTGGAGATCTTCCCCGACAACGCCAGTGCAGCTTACAAGCTCGGACTGATCCATGCCATCACGGGTGATACGGCTTCTGCCATCGGACTTTACCGTTCGGCGATACGCTGCAAGCCTGACGATGTTTTCAGTCTGGTGAATGTCGCCACGATCTATTCCGTCCGGTCACAGACGGACAGCGCGCTTTATTTTTTACGGCAATCCTTCCGGGTCGACTCGCTCAATGAAATGACACTCACCAATCTGATGGTGGTCCATTTCAACCGCGGTGAAGATGCGGAGGTGGTCCGTTACGGTGAAACAGCCATCCGTAATGGTGTAGGAACGCCCAAAATCAACGACCTGTTATCCCGAAGCAACGTCCGGCTCGGGACTACAGTGCGTTGACCGGCAATTCCGAAAATCCTTACCATTATTTTTTTGCATGACAAAAGTCGCGCGGCGGCCTGACTGCGCTCATGTCATCTCCTTCCGTTACAGGAGTAGTTTAGCGGAAAATCCATGCCATGAAAAAGTCGTTGCCAGCTTTAATTATTACTTCCGTGCTCTTGTTCAACGGGCTTCGCGTCACAGCTCAGACTGCCGATAATCGTCATCACGACGGATTCTATGTATCCTTCGGACTCGGCCCTTCCTTAGGACACATCGATGCGGTGAACCTGTTGCCCTACAATTCAACTGAATATAACAGCGAGTATTCAGGCACACCGGTCGCCTTTGATTTCAGGATCGGCGGGGCTGTCAAGCAGGATTGGATTCTCACCTTTGACATGGTGGGACGTTCCATGACCTCACCTCAAATAAAGACGGATTCCATTTCGTATACAACAAATGATAATTTCACAATTTCAGAAAACACCTATGGTGTCGGGGTTTCCCGGTTTTTCATGCCGCTGAATGTATACGTAGGCGCAACGGTCGGCACCGGCATCTTCGTCTTCGATTATAACGACGGCACAGCTGAGAATTCGTCCACCATACGTTCAAAGGGAGGACTTTCCTGGATGCTGCGTGCAGGTAAATCCTGGTATCTGGGTCGTAAGTGGGGCCTGGGAGTCGGAATGGGCTTTTCCAGGACGACTACGCATACTGTTGATCAAGGCGTGACCGAAGACCTTACCTCCAATCAGTTCCTGGGAACTATTACGGTTTCCTATCAATAAGAAGCGGAGGTTTAGCGGATGGCTCTTTACTGCTGTTGTCAGTAGAAAAGAGCCATCTTCTCTTTTCTGTTCCAGCCTGCTTGGTTTTCGTATTGGACAAAATAGATCTTCAGATCGGCTTGGCTCGCGTACTCCGTAAAATAGATTTTCTTGTCGGCTTGGTTCTGGTACTTAACAAAGAACCATTTCCCGTCATTTTTTCCGGCCTGATTCTCGTATTTGACTTTATAAACCAGAAGATCCGCTTGGTTCGGATAATCGACAACGAATACTTTCACATCCGCCTGGTTCGGGTAATCAACGGAGATAACTTTCTGCGCGTTACAACATCTTGCTGCTGCCAGCAGTAGCAGCGCTGTCAGAAGTGTGTGTTTCATGGTTGAATCTACTAAGCTTTTCTGATTTGAGATGTTGTGAAGGATATTTTCCCTAGGAGTCATGGGTCAAGGATGTGCCGCCTGTACGAAATCCAGCAGATTTCGTAAATAGATGGGATAATCGAAAGCGTCCGTATATCCGTCGCCGTTCAAATCCGTCTGGAAATAGCCGGTGGCGAATCCGATGTTGTCATACAAGTACAACGGATAGTCGAACGCATCGATGTAATCGTCCCGGCTCATGTCGCCGGTGTAAACCGCCCAGACTCCAGGCGACATTTCCCGCTGGTTGCTTCCATAAGCGGCAGATGCGGCCACGGTAAAGTCGTACGAAAAGGTGTTCAATACTGTCAACGGTGTTGCTGACCACGTGCGTAAAGAGTTGCCGCTGCATACCATCAGGTGATAGCGTTGCCCCAGCAGACTGTTATCGAACTGGAAGGCGGCGTAACCGCTTGTCTGTAACACTGCTGTTGAGGAAGCGATCAGGACGGTGCCGTCCACCGTGTCGGTGAGGAATCCGAACAAGGTGTCGACGTCCGTGTTGCTGTTTCCGATCCCGCGATTCGCCATAACAGGCCACATTCCTCCCGACTGATAATACCCTTCAAGGATTACGCGTACGGTCAGCAGTGCCGGCCCGGACAGGCTGATGAACATGCTGTCGGATACCGTTCGGCATCCGTATGTTCCGGTCACGGTGATTAGGTTGGTCGGCGCGTTGGCGGGAACAATGACCCGCAATATGGAGTCGTTCGAGGATAGTGGCAGCGTCACGGTGTTGCCGAAGGATACAGCAGTCGCGCCCGACAGGCCGTATCCGCTGATAGTGATGGTGTCGCCGGTATTGCCGCTTGAAGGACTGAAGCTAAGGATGCGGATGGGAGGGAACGTGTTGATAGATGCTGCGGCAGTGGTAGTACAACCGTTCGCATCACTGACGCTGACGTTGTAACTGCCGCCAACAAGGTTGGAGATATCTTTGCTCGTGCTTCCGTTCGACCATAGGAACGAATAGGGGACTGTGCCGCCGGAAACGGATAGTTGAACGGTTCCGGAGCTGTCGCCCGTGCACTGAGTGGCAGATGGCGTTGCGGTCGCATTCAGAACGGACGGTTGGGTGACCGTAAAACTTTTGCCGGCGATGCAGTTATATCTGTCGATGACTTGCAGCTGATAACTTCCTGCAGGTAATCCGGAAAGATTGTTTGCAGTGCTCCCTGTCGACCAACTGTACGAGACCGAGTCGGAAGGCGAGGCCGTCAAGGATACGGCGATCGATCCGTTCGAGCTGCCGAAGCAGCTTGCCGGCTGTATTGTCCCGGTAATCCGATTCACCGTATCCACCGTCAAGGTCAGCGTGGCGACGCTGTCACAGCCTGAAGCCAGCGGAAAGGTCCTGAAGTAGTTTCCGGTCTGTGTGTAGACCGTTCCGTTCCACAGATAGCTGCAGAAGGCGCTGGCGGTATCGTGCGAGGTCCCCTGGATGCAATTACCCAAGGGTGAAAGGTCGGACGACAAGGTCCACACCGCGTTCGAAGCGGGAAGTGTAGTGACAGCAACCGTGCTGCCGGATGGAAAGGCGCTGCCTACAGCAGGTTGTGCCCAACGGCCGCCCGACCAGTACTGAGCTTTCAGGCGCGAAGGCAACGAGTCGTTTTGGGGTGACTCGGAAGAGGTACCGGCTCTGCGGTTATAGGAAAATGCAGCTCCGATACCTGTCACCGGCAGTGTTGACTGGATGCGCCAATAACGGTCTGCCGTCCACAACCGGTTGTCCGGTTGGTTGTTGGCGGGAATGGCACTCAGAAGATGAGTCACGGGTGCCGGAAGTGGTAAATTGTTTTCAGCAGTGCCGTAGGTCGACACCCGCAGCATGCCCATGTCTGCGGAGGTGGATTTGCAGAATCCGAAAGGAAGCGTATCGTGAGCAGCAGAGATGCCGAAGGGAATCACGTACGGCCAGGGCCATGCTGTGCCCGGAACGGCGGTGACGGAGGTTCCGATGTTCCAACGTACTTCACCGGAGCTTCCGGAAGCGGTATCATCTGAAACGATGAAGCGGAAGACGCCCGGCGCACCTGTCAAGCGGATAGCGCTTGCAGAAGGATGGTTGATGGTCAGCGGCTGACCGGATAGTCTCAGGATGCCGAAATTGGAGGTTCCGTTTTGTCCGAGTGTCAGTTGTCGCTGCACCGTGACCGGAGAATTCAATACCACGGCACCGTTCACCGCTTTCGAAATCCATAGATTGGTGAACGTTTCGCCACCAGGACAGGTGATGTGTTGGTCGGCAGTCCCGGGAGCAGCGCCGTTTCCATCGAAGCGAACGGTTGCCAGTGAATCAGTCGATTCAAGGAAGGCAGCGGAGCCATACGCCGACCAGTCACCTCCGACGGTCATGTTCGGATCATTGGTCTCCTGGTCCAGGACTGCAGTACCGGTGATCGAAAGATTCCCGCGTACGTTCAGGTTGCCGGGACGGATGCTTTTTGTCCCGCCTCCGCGAATAACCAGGTTCCAGTATTGGTTGTTAGGTGCGGTGAAATTATTGAAGTCGCCGGTTACGGAGATTTTCTGGTCTGAACTACCGGAGTAGATGACGGTGCTGCCGGGAAGGAACGAGTAACGGTTATTGCCGGTTCCCCAGGTCAGTGATGAGTCTGTTGCAAATGCTTTCGGTCCGGTCAGCTCAAGAATTGCCTCGGAAGCGACAGTGAACCCCGAGACCACTCCGTTACTGCTCACGCTGTTGATCTGGTTGGTACGAATCGTTCCACCGGTTTCGATGATGAAATTGCACGTGTAACCGGGAGCAGTGTTGGTGTTGGATGCATAGAGGATGCCCGCGACGATAAGCGTTCCGCGGATGGTGAATGTGCCGGCGGCATCACCTGCGGAGGCGCTCTTGAATCCGTCAATAGCCACACTGCCCGGATTAGCGGTGCCGCCTATGCAATTCAGGGTGTACCCGCCGTACAATGTCAGGTTAAAAAAGCTGGCGGTTCCGGCGGCATTGTAGAGTACCGTGTTGTTGATTCCTTCCCATCGAAGTGTGATATCGGAATAGATGGATAAGTTGGTGGTGACGTTGGTAGCGGTGGACTTTATCAGTCTCGCTGCCGATATGGAGCCGCTACCGAAGATGGTGCAGGAGGGACCTTCGATCTGCAAGGAGATGCCGTCGTTGAGTCCGCTTCGACCGATTTCGCCGTCACAGATCAGATCGGCGCCCCAGATGTTCAACGGCACCAATGTGGTGGAGTTGTTGCTGTAGAGCCGTGCCGTCGATTCGATGTAGATACTGCCGCAGGTGTATGGTCCCGCTCCGGTCAGTGTGACGGTTCGGCCGGCGAGGATGTAAACGGTCGCCGTCGGTGAGTTAGGTGTGACAGAGGGGACAGAGTTCCATCCGGTGCCGTCCCATTGCCTCCATGTAGATAAACTGTTCCATGCGCCCGAGTTGACAGCAGCGTAGTCAAAGAAATTCTGACACCTTACGGTATACGATGCCAGTATCATCATCGCAAAGATGATGAACCGTACTACGACCGTTTGATGTTGGGTCATGGATATAACAATGCCAACGGAGACTCAGCCTTTTTTTGGGAGTCCGTCGAACGCGTTTCCCTTAAATATACGAAAAAAAAGGGCGTTTTTTGCGAAAAATTCATTGGGTGAATCAGCGCTGAACATGGGTGAACGGCACATATCCGGGGAGTGAATCGGCGAAACGACAAGGGCCATTTCACAGACATTTTCACTGAGAAATATCTTAGCACGTCTGATTTGCCGATCATGAATTCCATATTCGGGAAATGCACAGCTAACCGTGTGTCATTTTTTGTCCATGTCCCGTCGTTTGAGTAAACTGCTGTCCCTTTTTCAGGTTCCGCCAAAGTCGGATTCACGTTCATTCTTCACATCCCTGTCATGAGAAAATTACATTACCTTCTGCTAGCCCTGATCGCCTGTGTATTGATCCAAACTTCCAATGCCCAGGTGGCAGGTATAAGGACCATTCCCGGAGATTTTCCTTCGGTAGCGGTCGCCGTAGATTCGTTGAACCTTTATGGAGTCGGTTCCGGCGGTGTGACCATGAACATCGCAGCGGGTTATTCGGAAACGTTGAATAGTCGTATCGTCCTGCGTGCCACCGGCACATCCGCAGATCCGATTGTGTTTCAGAAATCAGGCGTCGGTGTCAACCCGGTGCTGATGTCATATGCCGGCTCCAATTCCGCTCCTTCCGCTATTGCAGACGGCTTCTTCGTGCTTGCAGGCTGCGACTATGTCACAATCGACGGATTGGACCTTCAGGAAAGCGCCTCCAATACGACCAATTTGAGCTGCATGGAATTCGGTTACGCACTTCTCAAAGCGTCTGCCGCCGACGGTGCACAATTCAATACCATTCAAAACTGTACGATAACCATGAGCCGTGCACAGACAGGTTCATGGACGTCTCCCGGATATTTCGGATCTGCCGGCATTGTGATGCTGAACAGTCTCGATACGGTCGCGGGTGCGCTCACTCCCGTTTCTGCGGCAGGTGCCAATTCCTACAACCGCTTTTACTCCAACACGATCCAGAACAGTCAGTGCGGAATCGTCCTCGTAGGTTATAACGACCCTGCTTCGCCCTACGCCAAAGCGGATACCGGCAATGATATCGGAGGCGCTTCTTCCTCCACCGGAAACAGGATACTTGACTTCGGTTGTGCCGGTGCCAGTCCGAATAATACCTCAGCGGCCGGAGTCCTGGCTAACTCGCAGGCAGGACTGAATTGCAGATACAATACGATAACAAACACTAATGCGACGGCAGCCCTCCGTGGTATCTACTGGCTCGGATCGCTTGCTGCAACTTCGGGTTCCTGCAGCAATAACTCCATCACCGTGGTCTGCAACGGTACCAACCAAACCCTGTGTGCGATCGAGTGCAGTCCTGGGGCAGATACCACACGGACCATCCGTGTCGACAGTAACGCGATCAGTGCAAGTTATCCGACCTCTACAAGCGGAGCTTGCTACGGGGTGAGTGTCACCACACTTACAGCAGGGACTATGACCGTTAACGGTAATACTTTCCAGCTTTCCTCCAATACAGGAAGCGGCCCTATGTATGCCATATACAGCACGGCGCAGGTCCGTTCTTCGTTCGAGGTCAGAGGTAACACCGTTACTTCGTTCACGGTCTCAGGCACGCCTACGGCCGCCATGCGTGGAATCTATAACACGGGTGGTGCTTCCGGTTGCACGCTGACGATCTCCGGGAACACTATTTCAGGGGTCAATTATTCCGGCGCAACCGGCGGGAGCGGCGAGTTCAGCTGTATCTATAACTCAGCTGCTGTGGGCGCCTCGGTGATCTTAGGAAATACGTTCGATAACATCTCTGCCAAGACCACCGGTGCGATCTATGCCATCTATAACAATTATACGGCACCAACGAATGGCATCAAGACGGTGCAGAACAACCAGGTGCTAACGCAACTCACCCGGTCTTCCACGGGGGCTTCAACCGGAGTGATGTATGGTTACTATGATAATTCCAGTAATCCTTCCAGCGCGACGATAACGCTTTCCGGAAACACGTTTACGTCCATGAACAATTCCCCTGCTACGGGTACTGTCACGGGAATCCATGTCGTGCAAACTTCCAATACACCCTTATTGAACATTACCGACAATAGCATCAACGGGATGACTGCTGCCGGTAGTGGGGTGCTGTACGGTATCAATCTGAACGGAGTAGGGGGTAGCTCCGCTCAACCGTCTTCGATACGTAACAATTCCGTGAGTGGTCTGTCGGGAGCCGCTACGGTAAACGGTATCCTGCTGGGATCGGCCGGTACTTATGTGGACGTTTACGGCAATAACGTTCATACGCTTTCTTCTGCCGGGGCATCGACCGTGACCGGTATCAATTCGGCGGGACTTTCAGGTTCCGTAACGCTGACGCGTAATAAGATTTACGGTTTGTCCGGCACGAATGCCTCTACCCAGCTGAACGGTATCACCATCAGCGGAGGGACTTCCAATACGTTGGTCAACAATATTGTCGGCATCAACGGGTTGAGCGGGTTCGTTGCCACAGGGCTGAATAGCGTCATCGGCCTCAACCTCGCAGGCGGTACAGCAGTGAGTGCCTATCACAATACTGTCTATTTATCTGCCTCCGGAACCGGAGCCACCTTCGGCTCCTCGGGCATCTATTGTACATCGACAGTCGCTCTTACGCTCGTCAATAACCTGGTTGTGAACAAATCCGTTCAGGCGGGACAAGGCGGATATGCCGCAGCCTTTCGCCGCTCATCCGGCACCAACGGAGTTCCTGTTTCCACAGGACTGTATTCCGTCCTTTCGAACAACAACCTTTACTACGCCGGCATTCCGGATTCCACTCATCTGATCTACACAGAGGGGGTCGGAGTATCGAATACGAATTCAAAAGAGACGATTACGGATTACCGGGCCTTCATGACCGGTCGTGACCGTGCCTCACAGAGTTATGATGCATCCACTGATTTCGCATCCGTGAGCGGTTCGTCACCTTCTTTTCTGCACATCAATCCTTTCTCCTACACCGTGCTGAGCGAGGGCGGGTCTCCGCTTTCCAACGTTACGGATGATTTCGATGGCGATGCACGAAATACGGACCAGCCGGATATCGGTGCCGATGAATTCAGCGGGACATCACCTTCCCCGCAGTTCAGTTCACTCACGCTGACTCCCGGCGGCAGTTGCACGCCGGTGCAGCACGTGCTGAGTGTCGATGTGTTTCCTGCCAGTGGAACTGTTACGGGCGTCGTCCTGGAATATGCCTTCAACGGCTCCCTGCAGACTCCCGTCACGATGACGAACACTTCCGGTATCACTTGGACGGGAACCATCCCCGTCGCAGTTCCCTCGAACGCATCGGTCACCTGGAGCATTACCGCAACGACCTCGTCCGGGGATGTCGCCGGCTTCAACGGCACCGCTTATCAGGACGATCCGTTCAGTGGTGCCTCCGCAGTGGTGACCGCGACACCCGGGACTATTTGTGCCGGTTCCTCTGTTTCTCTTCAATGTTCCGCTGTCCGGACCGGAACCGTATCGATCGGTGTCGGCGGATCGACTGCTACCACTTCCGCAGCTAATCCGTTCAACAACACCGCTTCCAACGGCCACTTCCAATACCTCATCCGTGCCTCTGAGCTTTCAGCCGCAGGAATCGCGCCCGGTAACATCACCTCACTGGGTATCAACATACTTACCCTCGGTAGCAACTATCAGGTTCCGGACTTTTCCTTGAAGATGGCCAATACCAGCAGCACGACGCTCAGTTCTGCGATCACCGCCTCCTGGACCACGGTTTATTCCAACTCGCTGCTTCAGCTCACCGGTCCCGCACCGCTCTTTTTGAATCTTCCGTTCTCAACATCGTTCATCTGGGACGGCGCCTCCAATATCGTGCTGGAGATCTGCTACGGTAGCACGTTGTTGTCTTCTCCGATGACCGGATCGGTGCAGTCGGATGCCACTGCTTTCGCTTCTTCCTGGAGGTACTTGTCGGCTACAGGTGCAAACGCATCGACTGTCTGCGGAACCACTACCGGAAACGTTACCGCCAACTCCCGACCGAAATTCACCTTCAATGCCCGACTGGCTGTTCCATTTTCTGCAGTAACGTGGACGGCAGATACGACGGTCGTCGGTTCGACGAACACGATCAGCGTATCGCCTGTCGTAACTACGACATATACGGCTACCATGACCGGGGATTACGGCTGTACGCTTTCCGGTACAGTCCCGGTTACCGTGCTGCCGCTCGTACCTGCTCCTCTGGCTGTCGATTCCTTCCAGTGCGGTGCCGGTCTGCCTACTTGTTACGTCTCTTCCACCAGCGGTGCCCTTGCGCCCGTTTTCAGGTGGTATTCGACCACTACCGGTGGCACTCCGCTGCAGAGCGGCACCTCCGCCACGTATAACACAACTGTTTCCACTACTACGACCTTTTACGTATCGGAGTTCAACGGCACCTGCGAAAGTTCACCACGCGTTCCCGTGGTGGCTACCGTAAATACTCCTCCCGTTATTTCAGTCTCCGCCGGACAGACCGTCTGTGCCGGTGATACGGCCCAATTGTCTGTCTCCAGTCAGAATGATCCCAACAACAGTTACTCGTGGTCGCCCGGTTCTCTGACAGGCAACAGTATCCTTGTAGCTCCGTCGAGCACCACCACATATACGGTAAATGCGCTGGATACCACCTCCGGTAGCTATTCCGGATGTGTCGTTTCAGGTACCGTCACCGTTACGGTATCACCCCTTCCCGGTACGGTCACCATAACACCTTCTTCTCCTCAGCTGTGTTCGTCTTCCGGCGTGACCCTTACTGCCAACGGTGGCTCCGTGCCGGTCATTGCGACCATAGGTTCCGGGACGATCCGCAATACCGCTACGACCTATCCGGCACCTTTCGGTAACGCTTTTCTCGGTGCACGACATCAGTTCCTCATCCGAGCTTCCGAGTTGACCGCAGCAGGACTTTCCGCCGGTTTCCTCACCTCTTTGGCTTTCGACGTGGTGACACCCGTCACTTCCGCCCTGACCAATTTTGCAGTCAGGATCGGGTCTACATCGATCACGGCATTCAATCCGCCTGCAACCGGCTTCCAGTCAGGCTTGACTACCGTATTTACATCCGCTTCCTACGTGCCTTCGGCGACGCCGGGCTACGCAGCCAATACGTTCACGTTCTCCACCCCCTATTTCTGGGACGGAACAAGCAACCTGTTGATCGAAACTTGTTTTAACAGTTTCAGTTCGACCACAAACGCGACGTTCAACCAGTCAACGACCACTTACGCTTCCTCGATAAGTTATCAGAATAACACCGCTAATGTTTGCGGTAACACGAACTTCAGTTCGATCTATTCGCAACGACCGAATATCCGCTTTGGCGGACTTCAGAACAATTCGTGGAGCTGGTCACCGGGCGGTGCGACAACACCGTCGATAACCGTCAACCCTGCTTCGACTACTACCTACACGGCGGTTTCCACCTTGAACGGCTGTACTGCTGCAGGAACGGTCACCGTGACGGTCCCTGCAGGGTCTTTCCTTTCCCTGAACTGCAGTTCTTATGACATTACGTGTTTCGGGCTGAACGACGGAATCATGGCAGTGAATGTCAGCGGAGGCAGCGGAGCGTATACAAGCTCCTGGACCAATGGCGCCACTACCGATTCCGTATCCGGACTCTCCACGGGTTCCTACACCGTAACGGTGACCGATGCCAACGGGTGTACCGGTTCTTGCTCTGTTTCAATAAATATGCCGCCACCGCTTACTTCAACCGCTACTCCGGCGGCAACGACACTTTGCGGTTCAACTGATTCTACTGCTGTTACGGTGACAGCAAGCGGCGGTACTTCACCGTACTCCGGAACCGGCATATTCTACCAGACTCCGGGCAGTATCACGTACTCCGTAGCGGACAGCCGTGGTTGTATCAGCAGTAATACGGTGACGGTCACTTCACCGCGTTACGCAATCAATGCAGTGGCGAACGGTAACGGTACTGTTTCCAATCCGGGAACCGTCCTGTACGACTGCGGCGACTCGGTCACCTATGTATTTACGCCCAATGACACCTGTACGATCGTTACCGGTGTTTCCGTCAACGGTTCGCCGCAAGGGCCGTTGGGCTCGTATACGTTCAACCCCGTCAATCAGTCGCAGGTGCTGGTCGTGAGTTTCAGTCCGATCAGATATCCGGTGACACTGAACGCGGGTTCCGGCGGATCCATCCAAGGTTCTGCTAATCCGGCATGCGGCTCGGATGCTGCCTACACGATCGTGCCGAACAACTGTTATTCCATTACGGACGTGCAAGTGGACGGGGTCTCCGTCGGGCCTGCTTCCGGTTATGTCTTTAATGATATTTCCACCGCTCATTCGATCACTGCTACGTTCTCGTTACAGACTTACAACGTGACTGTCATAGCGGGCACTGGCGGAAGTGTGACTCCTTCCGGAGCGAACACCTATAACTGCGGAGACACGGTCGTGCTGACCTTCACCCCGGATCCGTTCAAGGTGGTCGACAGTGTCGTGGTGGACGGCGTAAATATCGGATCGCTGACCGGTTACACATTCGTCGGACTCGACAGTAATCATACGGTCTACGTCTATTTCAGCGGATGTGCTGTCCCTGCAGTAGCAGTTGCTCCCACCGATGCTCAGCTTTGTGTATCGAACCCGGTCTACAGCCTGGTCGGTTCCATCAGCGGTGCCGCATCCTACGGACTTTGGAGTACATCAGGGTCGGGTGTGTTCGATGATATCGGTGTCGGATCAGGAACTACATACACGCCAAGTGCAGCCGATATCCAGGCAGGACTTGTGTACCTTACCATCACCACGGATGACCCTGACGGTCCCGGTGATTGTCTTCCTGCCACTGCTACGACACAGCTGTCGATTTACAGTGTGCTGCCGGTCGCCATCTCCGGACCTTCTGATTTCTGTTCGGGTGACACGATCACGCTCACCGCAAGCGGTGCCGGAACCTACAACTGGTCTACCGGCGCAACTACCGCCTCCATTACCGTTTCCACTCCGGGTAACTACTATGTGGACGGCAGTCTGCTGGGTGCATGCAGCGCGACAGCCACGCTGAACGTATCGGAACATCCGATTCCGGTTGCTCCCGTAATAACTCCGTTATCCTCCACGGAATTCTGCAGCGGCGGCAACGTCTCGCTGATTTCGTCTTACAATACCGGCAATGTGTGGCAGAACGGCGACTCCTCTTCGGTACTTCTGGCCGAGGTGAGCGGTTCGTACTTTGTCACCTACACCGATGCTTTCGGCTGCTCGGCCGTTTCGGATACGGTCGACGTCCTGGTATATCCGCTTCCTCCGGTTCAGATCATCGGCTTGGACACCCTCTTCTGCGAACTGGGTCCTTCTGTTCCGCTGACCGGTACGCCTTCGGGTGGCAACTTCTCCGGAGTAGGGATCCTGAGCGATATCTTCTATCCGGGTCTGGCAGGTATAGGTTCGTTCCTGATCACATACCAGTATACTGATACTAATAATTGTACCGGTCAGGCCGATCAGTTGGTCACCGTCGACATCTGCAGCGGTATCGCTGAAGGTTTCGCCCCTGTTCTCGAAATCTATCCCAATCCGGCGTACGACCGGTTTACGGTCGATGTCTCAGCCGCCGGTGGTTCACTGTCCGGCTACCGAATCGAGATTACCGATGAGCTGGGCAGACGTGCGCTGCGTTTCGATTTGTCCGACGCGGTGAATACCGTTTCAACAGGTGATCTTACTGGTCCCGGAATCTATCTGGTTCGTTTGGTGGATCGGGACGGAGCGACAAAGCAGATACGACGCCTGTTGGTCTATTGATCCGCTTCCTTGGTGTAAGTCAGGGAAGTCAGAAGCGCATAAAGAGCCCGATGGTTCCGTCAACACCGGCTATCTTCAGGTCGGCGTCGATGTAGTCAAGTGATTGGCTGTTTCCATTGACTTTGTATTCCCGTAGTTGGAGGTTGTGATTATCCAAGCCGACGTTGAGGTTCAGTCCGAAGCCTCCGACCAGGAATACGAGTACGCCGGTGTTCACCTTGAATCCGCCGCCGCTGTAAGTCCATTCGGTTTTGATGGCCGTCGCTTCGTCCGTCTCTTCCAGCACCAGGCCACAGCTGTTGAAACCCAGTCCGCCGTACCAGCGGAAACGTTCGCGTGCGATGAAGGAGAATTCACCTGCGATGCCCGCAACCACGAACCGGTTACTTTTTCCGCTCGCCGAATCCGGATCGTACAGGTAAGATCCGAATTTGAAATCAAGACCGGCGTTGATGCGCTTGTTGAATGCATACCGCAATTCCAGCGGCAGGTGAACTGTAACGGCGCCGCCCTCATCGCCGGATTCAAAATCCCCGATGCCGGTATGTAATGTATAGGTCGATTTGGTTCCGTAGACGGCCCATCCAAGACCCGCTCTGATCTGGAATTCGCTGCCGCTACGGGCAGTCGTTGAAAGGGATAAGGCGGTCAGCAATGACAACAGAAACGTCTTCTTCATGGCGATTGATTTTCCTGTAATGTATCCGGATTCTTGGAAAAGACAACAATGCTATACCCGTGAATTATCAACGAGAGGCATGATAAAATCAGCGAAGGAAGCTGTTGCCGTATTATTCGCGGAAATTTCCTCCCGGAAAATGAGTGCCTTGTTAATAGGTCAATAGGGCCTCGACTGATGGATGATCAGTTGGAGACAGCGATGATGGCAAGCTGCTTGCCGCTCCATTGGACCTCCTCGCCGGCTTTCCGTCCTACAATCGCTTTGGCTAGCGGGGCTTCCGGAGAAATGGCTATCACTTTTTCACCCGCGACGACAAGGTTGGCGATACTGACGGCGATGAAGAAGGTGCCGACCGAGGTCACTACGACGGATCCCGGTTGTGCGATTCCGGTGCGGTCGGGATTCCGAAGCCGTTGCAGGGATTCGATCGACTTGTTCGCTTCGGACAATTGCCGGGAGAGCATCTCGACTTCCAGTTGGGCCATGGCGCGGGCTGTTTCGTGTTTGTCGCCGGCCGTGCTTTTGGTCTCTGCATTTGCCGATGACTGTACAGAATCGATAGCCTTGCGGAGTTCTTCGCTGCGTTGTACCAACAGCGCCATGCAATGTTCGTAAAGTTGGATGCGTTCCGGGGTTTTCGTCATTTGGCGGCGAAATTACCGTTTAATTCGACCCGGCGGAAATGAGTTCGAATTTCTTCTGTGGTCTTTTACGGGGATGATGTCCGTTGAACAGTCAAATAAGCTTACCTTGTCGGGCGCTGAATGTCCGGTTGAGTTCAAACACTCTATCCCTGTTCAATCTCCATCACCATGAAAAAAGTATTCTTGTCGCTTTTGTTGGCCGGGATCATTGTCGCGACTTCTTGCAAGAAAGACGATGATGATGCCTCCCCTACGAACGAGCAACTAGTAGAAGCATCGTTGAATGATTTTGCAGCGGCATTGGCTGCCATTCCGCCGACGCCCGCCGATGTTTCCATACGGGTCCGGCTCTACCTGCAGGCGAATCCTTCGTTTTTCTACGGATCCACCGTCACGTTACTGGATACTGCTGGAGTGGCTACCGACAGCCCTTACTGGTACCGGTCGGGCGACAGTTTGCTGACGACCAGTCTGATGGATACGGCCTATCACATTAACGATCAGTTATGGTTGCGTCAGCCGATCGACAGCGGTTTTGCGGTGTGGACGGACCCGTATTTCGATACGGGTGGCGGAAACATCTGGATGAAAACGAGGTCGGTTCCGGTGATCGTGAACGGTCGGATCATAGCCGTGGCCACGACGGATCTGGCGTTGTGATGCATGAATCTGTTGCAGGCTCTGTGATTGTGGCTTATGGTATTTGAAATCCTGCACATGCCTTTCGCTGTACGGAATAATAAGTCCCGAATAACCTTAACTACCAACTGATAAATAGATAAACGATGAACCGAGTACTTGTCATACTGACCATCGACACGGATAACCTTCCTGTTAATTTCCAGGAGATACTGAAGCACGAGCGGGAAGTGGTGGCGCAATGGAAAAAAGAAGGTTTTTTGGAGCAGCTCTTCCTGAGGCCGGCTAAGAATGGTGCCGTCATGATATTCAAAGACCTTGACGAAGAAAAGGTGCGTCAGCTGATGACTACGCTTCCGTTTTATCAATTGAAGAAGTCGCTGGAGGTCTTGCCGCTCATCAAGGATGCCATCGACTAACCTGCTTTCGCAGATTGAAAATGTCAGGCATTTGCTGCCTGTAAAGGAAATGTGTTTTTATTTCATCCAATCCAAGGGGGTAATTATTATAATGAAATGAAAGGAAACCTGTGTTATCGACTGGCTTTTTTAGCCTTCTTTCTACAAGTTATCGCCTGTAAGACCGAAAGAGAAGATGTCGTCCAATTCGCACCGACTTCAGATGAGGTGTATCCGGAAGACACCGTTTTACAACAGGTCACGACTAAGAAAGCGATGATCATCATCGCCCATGATGATGACATGTCGGTCATGACGGGTACGATCTCCGGACTGAATAAAAACGGATGGGAGATCTGTGTGTTGAGTTTTAAGCATGGGGCCGAACGTGATCAGGCACACCGTTCGGCTTGCGCCGGAATACTGGACTCCGTTACTTTCTTCGATCTTGAACATGCTCAATGGCGGATCGATCTTGGCAAAAGGAAGGAAGAAGAGCTGTATGTGCCGATACCGAAGGCTGCGTTTTCTGAGACTTTCAACCGGCAAATCGTTGAAGCGGAATTGATAAAGCGTGTAAATGAATTTGGTCCGGCTGTGCTTTTTACGCTTGATAACGAGATAGGGGCATACGGCCATCCTGAGCATGTATTCATCAGTCAGCTGGTTTTAGACCTCGCGAAGTCCGGAAAAGTTCCTGCAGACTATATCTATCAGAGTGTCTATACCCCTCACATGAATGCCAGCATCATGGGACGTCATGCCAGAAGGATGAAAGAATGGGGATTTAAAGGTGACAATTGGGAAAAGGCAAAAGCCGCTTACCAGGTAAACGGTACTCCGCTTCCAACCACACAAATCCATATTTCTGCTGAGGCGGAGGAGAAAATGAATTATCTGAATTCCTACAATGAGCGAGAGCGGAAAACGATCGGTTTCTTCATCCCGGCGTTTCAGGAATATACGGCTGAAGAATATTTCAAGATATTCGACAGGGAGTTTTTTAACGTGATCACCCTCAATTGAGTCCGACAGGGGCATAGCTATCCGACACGGAGGTTGAGCCTTGCACTTCCGATCTCGAAGCCTTACCCTCTCCACAGCCGAAATCCGGACATGTTGATGTCCGATAAGGCCGCGGAAATTTTATCCTTCGGTCAATCAGTGACGGACCATGGTCCGGCTTGTCGAAACGCCGTTGAAAGAGAGTACATACAGGTACAGCCCCGGTTGCAATTCCGAACTGTTGACCTCTACGTCGTAGTCGCCGGCTGCCATGTCGGCGTCCACCAGCGTATCCACCAGTTTGCCGGTCATGTCGAATACCTGAAGCGTTACCGGGCCGGAAACCGGCACCTTGAAGCCGATCTGCGTGTATTCGCCAAAGGGATTCGGGATGTTTTGTCCGAGTGAAAGCTGTTCCGGGGAAAAGCCGGTCTGGCGTATCCTGTATTTCGGAGCATCCTGCACCTCGATCGGACGCATCATCT
>JBJOMA010000129.1:0-2987 GCA_046052625.1 Bacteroidota bacterium | reverse complement strand
ACCTGGAGCGCTTGACAGCGCAGGACGCAACGGAATGTTGAATGCGGCAACCAGGAATCCGACGAAGGAGAAGATCAGGAGCGTGGCGGCGCCGATGTTACCGAAGAGTCCGCTGAGGACGTGGCTCATCTGGTAGCCGTAACCGCCGGCCAGCACCAGCAGGTCCGACTGTTTGTGCAGTACGAAGCCGAGCGTGGTCGACAGCCATACGAGTCCGAAGAGGGAATAGCGAAGGGTGCGGCCGACAGGGAGCAGCCAGGAGCCCCAGATGATTCGAACGCCGGAGAGAAAGGCGAGGAACGGAAAGACGAAGGCAGCCAGTCCGAACCAGCCGTACTGGAACTTCAGCGCGAGCAAGGCGCCGGATTTCCCGAGCCAGTTACGAACGAGGAGTTCAGGACTGGTCAGCAGGTCCCAGGCAGTATTGATACCGGCGACGGCCTGGTCTTCTTTCCAGGTCCATAGGTTGCTGACTAGGGCGACCGTAAGAAAAAGCGAGCCGAGGAGAAGAAACAGCCCGAACAGCTTGTGGGTACGCTCATCGTTCAGGATCCGCCCGACGGAAGCCATGGTATTCTTCCAGCCGCTTTTGCTGCGGCGGCGGTTCTCCTTGCGTTCTTTCGGTTCAGCCGGTTGTTCTTCGTTCTCTGATCTCAGCTTATTCGCCATCGGTCTTTTATAAATACGATTTTTAAAGGTAGGGGAAGCTGTACATGAGCATCGGCGCGCCTTTTACAAGATATGAACAAGGTTTTCCAAGCGGATGCTGTTGAAAGAAACGGCCGGAACGGCACGGAAATTGCTTTTTGGACCCGAGTAAAAACCCTAATTTTAATCCAAACCCTGAAAACACGTATGAAACAGTTTATCCGACCGCTGCTGCTCCTGACAGGCAGTATCCTGATGCTCATCGCCCCGGCCAAGGCGCAGAAATTGTCCGAAGGCAAGGTCACCTACGAGGTGGCTTATACCGAAAACCCTGAACAGCCGGTCGGAACGCTTGAATTGCGCTTCCGTCCGTCCGACACCCGCTTCGACTGGTCGATCAACGGAAGAGTGGTCACCGAATACTTCAATGTTCTTTCGTTCAAAGGCGGAATCGCTACGGAAGAGAAAGGGAAAAAGACCTACCGGCCTTTTACGGATCAGGAAATCAAAGACCGGATCTCTCCCAATATCACCGAGAACGACCTGCTCGGCGGCACTTCGGACTTTGCGGGTTATCCATGCAAAGACATGATGCTGACCACTGACCTGGGCGACAAAGGATTGTACAAGTTCGAGGCCTCAATCACCGAGCGGATCGCTTCGAATAGCGCTTTGCTGGGCCACATTGATCCTTCGTTCGGTTTTCCGCTTCGCTTTGAGATGCAATTCGAGAATGCTTGGATGACACTGAAAGCTAAAAGCGTGGATGCGACGGCTGTTCCCGCCGCTGAATTCAATCCGCCGGCTGCTACACCATCCACCAAATGAAATCAAGCACCATGAAATTCCTGCAAACCTTATTCCTGGTTGCGCTGACGCTGTCCGCGACCGCCGAAACCTTCAAAGAAGGCGTCATCACCTATGAGATCTCCATGCCTAAAATGAACGGAGAAGACGTAGATGAACAGATGAAAGCGATGATGCCTTATGAGACGGTCAACTATTACAAGGGCGACAAGCTGCGCACGGAGATGAAAGCCGGATTCGGAACCAGCGCCACTATCATGGAGCAGGGCAAGGATTCGATCCTGGTGCTTATGGAAATGATGGGCATGAAGACCTACCGCCGCATGCCGGTCGATAATCCCAAGATGAAGCGCAGCGACAAGAAACCGGAAATCACCTATACCGGCGAAACGAAAAAAGTGGCCGGTTACACCTGCAAGAAAACCCTGTTCACGTTCGAAACCGAAGAAGGCGAGAAGGCGGAGATGGAAGCGTGGATCACCGAAGAGATCGAGGTGCCCGTACAGGGGAATCCGGATTTCCAGTCGATCAAAGGTCTCGCGTTGGAGTACGATTTCAGCATGCGCGAAATGAGTATGCACCTGAAGGCGGTCAAAATCGAGAAGGTGCCGGTCGGTGATGAAATGTTCACCATTCCGGACGGTTACACAGAAGGTGCCGGCTTTCCGGGCATGAAGTGATTCAGATCCCATGACATAAAACGAAAGGCCGCTTGTGCGGCCTTTTTTATTGCATATCAGCGATAAAAAATCAGCGGCCGAACGGCTTGAACAGGGCGCCGATTGCGTACTTTCACACGACCATGTTACAGCGACTGACCGTACGTAATTATGCATTGATCGACCGGCTGGAGATCGATCTTTCTTCCGGCATGAACATCATCACCGGCGAGACCGGTGCCGGAAAATCCATCCTGTTGGGAGCGCTCGGACTGATTCTCGGTCAGCGCGCCGAATCCGATGCCCTGCTCGACAAATCCGCCAAGTGTATCGTCGAAGGCACCTTCAAGACCGGAAAATCGAAGTCCATAAAAGCGTTTCTGAAAGAGAACGACCTCGATACCGCGGATCCCGTGCTCGTAAGGCGAGAGGTGAGTCCGGAAGGGAAGTCCCGTTCGTTCATCAACGACACGCCGGTGAACCTGCAACAGCTCAAGGAGTTCACCGGATTGCTGGTCGATATCCATTCGCAGCACCAGACACTGCTGCTTAACAAGGCCGATTTCCAGTTGTCCGTCATGGACGCGTTGGCCGGAACGGAGACGTTGCTGGACAGCTACCGGGAATCGTATGCATCCTGGCGTTCGGCCAAAGCAGAGGTTACACGTCTGCAAGAGGCAGAACAGCAAGCTATCGCCGAACAGGATTATCTGCGTTTCCAGTACAGCGAGTTGGAAGAGGCCGCGCTTAAGTCCGGCGAACAGGAATTACTGGAGAAAGAACTGGCCGCACTGACCAATGCGGGCGATATCAATACCAGACTGGAGCAGGCATTCGGCGGATTGACCGGCGGAGAGAGCAACCTGGTCAGCG
>JBJOMA010000128.1:0-6009 GCA_046052625.1 Bacteroidota bacterium | reverse complement strand
AGCGCTTCTTTTTCGAAGAACAGGAGCTGTGTTGCGAAAAACCATAGGCCTCGTTCGCTTGTTATTAGACCTATTCGGCTTACCTTTCCGTTCTACGAAACAGACGTTCTATGAGACAAATCGCATTCCTGTTCTGCCTGTTCATGCAGGTCGTTTTTATTCTTCCTTCTGCCGACGCAGCAGGACTTACAGCCGGTCAATCCGGTTCGGACCAACTGCCTGATGGTGTGCGCGCACACCCCGGAACTGTCGTTGTCCGGGTGCTTCCGGCATATCGTCACCTATGTTCCCCGGGATCCGTTCAATCGCCTGCCTTCCAGGCCGCGTTCGCAGCTGTTAACGGTTTTAAGGTGGAGAAAATGTTCCCCCGTGAAACGGAGCCTTCCGAAGCATTGACCCGCAGCGGTCGCCCGACTACCGATCTCTCGCTCGTCTACCGGATCAGCTTCGATCCGACGGTGCCTGTCTTGACTGCCGCCAAAACGTTGGCGGCAACGGGTATGCTTGCCTACGCCGAACCCTTGTACATCCACGACCTTTACTACAATCCGAACGATCCGAGTGCCACGCCGACCGGGCAGTACGCCTTGACCAAGATCAACGCTTACAACGCCTGGAACATCACTCGCGGCGACACGAACGTGGTCATAGGTATTGTTGACAGTGGCACGGATTGGGATCATCCGGATCTGCAGGCCAACATCGCCTACAACTGGAATGATCCGGTCGACGGTGTCGACAATGACAACGACGGCTATACGGATAACTTCCGTGGCTGGGATGTTTCCGAGAACAACAACGATCCGATGGTCGCCAACAGTGATCACGGATCCCACGTTTCCGGATGTGCCGCCGCTGTGACTGACAACGGTGTCGGAGTCGCTTCTCCCGGTTTCAATTGTCGTTTCCTTCCGGTAAAAAGCTGTCTGGATGCCAGCACGACTTCCATCGACAATGGTTATGACGGCGTCTATTATGCTGCTACGCACGGCTCGGATGTCATCAATTGTTCCTGGGGCAGGGCAGGAGGGGTGAGTCAGTTCGAACAGGATGTGATGAACTTCGCGGTATACGATCACGATGCAGTGGTAGTGGCCGCGGCCGGTAACAACAGCGCAGACGAGGACCATTATCCCTCATCTTACAATAACGTTCTTTCTGTCGCTTCTACTTCTAGTACCGACAGTAAATCCGGGTTCTCCAATTACGGCTTTGGGGTCGATGTATGCGCTCCCGGCTCCAGTATCTACTCGGCGGTCTACAACAATGCCTACACGTCCTATTCCGGTACCTCGATGGCCTCGCCCGTTGCCGCCGGCGGAGTCGGACTGGTTCGCTCGCGTTTCCCTGCGATGAATGCCCTGCAGGCTGCGCAACAATTGCGCATCACCTGTGATAACATCAATGGCGCCTCCGGAAACGCCACCTATGTTAACAAGCTCGGCAAAGGCCGCATCAATCTCTACCGTGCCGTCACTGATTCCACTTCGCCCGGGGTCCGCGTGGCTTCCGTTGCAATCAATGACGGAAACGACGGTGTTTTTGTCGCCGGCGACACCTTGCAGTTGTCTGCCTTGTTCGAGAACCTGCTTCGCCCGACAGCCAACCTCGTCTGTACCATCTCTTCCACCTCCGCATTTGTAACGGTGCTCGGAAACAGCTTCACGGCCGGGGTGCTGAATACCTTCGACACGATTTCCAATTTCGCAGCTCCGTACCGGATCAAAATCAATGCAGGTACTCCCCTCAATACCGAAGTGGCCTTCAAGATCACCATGACGGACGGGACCTGGAATGATTTCTATGCATTCAAAGTAGTCGTGAATGTCGATTATATTAATATCGATGTGAACGACGTCGCTACGAGCATCACCAGCAAAGGGCTGATCGGATACAATGAGTCCGGCCAGGTGCAGGGTATCGGTTTCAAGTATATGGGCGGTCCCACTATTCTTTACGAGATGGGTCTGATGATCGGTGCCACGGGTACGCAGGTTTCAGATAATGTGCGCGGCGACGGCGCTACTTACGACACGGACTTCAGTTCCGTGCTGACGGTTAGCGGACAGCGTCCCGGAACCGTCTCCGACCACGACGCCTTCGGCCGCTTTGCTGACAATGGCAGTTCCTCTGCTACGCCGCTACCTGTGCTGGTAACCCATCGCGCTTATGCATGGTCCACTCCGGCAGCCGACCGCAAGTACATCATCGTGGAATACACCATCCGCAACACCGGTTCCTCCAACCTTAACAACCTTTACGGAGGAATATTCGCCGACTGGGATATTCCCGCTTACGCCAACAACAAGGCCTCCGAGGATGCTTCCAGGAAAATGGGCTACTGTTGGAGTACGGATGCTGCCGGATTGTATGCCGGTATCAAAGTGTTGAATGCCGGTCCATTCAATCACTACGCCATCGATAATGTAACCGGTGGCGGCGGGGGCATGGACCTGAGCGACGGGTTCAGCGGATCTGAAAAGTACACGTCTCTCTCCACGCCGCGTGCAGCCGCAGGAAATACAGCCGCTACCGGCAATGACGTGATCGATGTCGTTTCTTCCGGCCCGTTCAATCTGGTGCCGGGTGATTCCGTAACGATCGCATTCGCGTTGATCGCCGGCGAAGACGTATCCATGATCCAGTCGGCTGCAGATGCTGCACAGATCCGTTACGACAATTCCATCATCATGGGAACCGATCCGTTGGATCTCGTCGGTGCAGGCGGACTTCAGTCCGTCTTCCCGAATCCTGCCTCCAATGCGGTTTCAATCTCTTTCGGTATTGTCCGTTCAGGACCGGTTTCCATCGGAGTCTATTCCCTCCAGGGCGCCTTGGTTAAAGAGGTATTTGCCGAGCCGCTCTCCGCCGGTAGCTATACGCTCAATACGGATATTTCCGGTCTGGCTGCCGGTGCGTATGTGCTTCGGCTTCAGGCGGAAGGTCTTCTCCAAACCCGTCCGCTGCAAGTGGTCCGTTAATCGACTTCATATACAGTTGAAACGCCCCGTAATTCGGGGCGTTTCGCATTTGTGGCAAACCTTGGTTTCCGCTTTTAACGGGGTTTTGCTTAACTTCGTCGTCGGAATTCGAACTCAGTATGGAACTAAAAGACATCATTTCAGTGCCCGGTACGGGCGGACTGCACAAGGTCATCGGTAACAATAAAAGCGGCTTCATCGTGGAGTCGTTGGCGGACGGTAAACGGAGCATGGTCAGCGGCACCCAGCGCATCATGTCGCTCTCTGACGTTGCTATTTACACCACCACGGAAGAACGTCCTCTCCGGGAAATCTTCAAGAAGATACAGGAGTCGGAAGGCGGTCAGCTGACGCTGGATGCCAAGGCCGACGAAAAAGAGATGCGGGCGTTTTTCAAGAAAATCGTCCCTGACTATGACGAGGAGCGTGTCTATGCTTCCGATATCCGCAAAGTGCTGAACTGGTATCGCCTGCTGAACGGCAAGATCGATTTTACCAAGGAGGAGTCGGATACGGATTCCGCACTTACGTCCGAAGCTTCCTCCAAGTCGGTGCAGCGTGTCCACGAGGCGCACGGTCCTAAGACGGAGGGTGCAAAGACGGTGGCAACGAAGACCCGAAAGAAAGTCTGATGAGCGGAACTTCAGCCACAGCCACTCCGCTTCACCAGCCGGCTCCCCGCGGATTCGTTCCCAAGGAGCTGAAAATAGAATCGTGGAATTCCCTTGAGCCCCTCTACGGCGAATTGGAGCAACGAAGCATCGATTCTCCCGGCGAACTGGTAAAGTGGTTGGAGGACCTCAGTGAACTGGAAACGGTCGTTCAGGAGCATGTCGGCTGGCTGTACATCCGGATGACCTGCGATACCCAGGATGCGCGCCTGACGGAAGCCTATACTTTTTTCGTCAACGAGATCAATCCGCACATCGAGCCGGTGAACGACCGACTGAACCGGAAACTTATCGAGTGTCCTTACGCAGCTTCCTTGCCTGCCGAATATAGCATCTACCTGCGTCAGGTTGGAAATGCGCTCCGAATCTTCCGGGAAGAGAATGTTCCGCTGAATGCTGAACTGACCGTCAAAGAGCAAAAGTTCGGAGAGATCGCAGGGGCCATGTCCGTCGAGGTGGATGGCAAAGAACTGACTCTTCAGCAGGCGTCCAATTTTCTCCGTATTCCGGACCGTGCCAAGCGCGAAGCGGTGTATCGCAAGATCGTAGACCGCAGGTTGAAAGACCGTGATGCGCTGGATGGTTTGTTCGATGAGCTGGTAGCGTTGCGTCACCGTATCGCCCGTAATGCCGGTTTTGATACTTATCGCGATTACAAATTCACGGATCTCGACCGATTCGATTACGATGCGGCAGACTGTCAGGCGTTTCACGAATCGGTTCGTTTGCATGTCGTACCGCTGCTCGACGAGTTGTTGGAAGAGCGTAGGAGGTCCATGGGTCTTCCTGCACTTCGTCCGTGGGATCTCGAGGTGGATGTGAAAGGTCGGCCGGACCTGAAACCATTTGCAGACGGAACGGAGCTGGCTCGAAAAACCATCGCTTGTTTTTCCGAAATCGATTCGTCGTTCGGTGAAGTCGTGCGCACCCTCGAGCGGATGAAGTTCATGGATCTCGACTCCCGTCTCGGCAAGGCTCCCGGCGGATACAATTATCCGCTTTACGAAACGGGTGTGCCCTTCATCTTCATGAACTCCAGCGGATCGCTGCGTGATCTGGTGACGATGGTGCACGAAGGCGGACACGCCATCCACTCGATGCTCACTCGGAATCTTCCTTTCATCGGTTTCAAGGAATTGCCTTCCGAAGTGGCGGAACTGGCTTCGATGAGCATGGAGCTGATCTCCATGGAGCATTGGCATCATTTCCTCTCTGATCCCGAAGAACTCCGTCGGGCCAAACAGGAGCAGCTGGAGAATGTCATCGAAGCGCTTCCCTGGATCATCTGTATCGATCGTTTCCAACACTGGCTGTATACGAATCCTGAGCACAGCGCAGCGGAACGAACAGCCTTCTGGGTCGAGAATTACCGGATGTTCAGCGGTTCGCTGGTCGATTGGACAGGATTCGAAGCTGCACGTGAAGCGCTTTGGCAAAAGCAGTTGCACCTGTTCGAAGTTCCTTTCTATTACATCGAATACGGTATGGCGCAGCTCGGCGCCATTGCGATGTGGAAGCGGTACCGGGAGGAGCCCAAAGCCGCTGTTGCCGGCTATGTCGCCGCCCTCGAAAAAGGGTATCGATGCTCGATTCCTGAGGTATATTCGGCAGCCGGTATCCGCTTTGATTTCTCGGAAAGCTATATCCGTGAGCTCATCGGATTCGTCAGGGAGGAATACCGGAAACTGTAAGAATCATCGCAATATTCCGGATCATTTTCGGGACTTCCTTACTGTTCAAGGACAGACGGTTTTGGTGTAATCCTATCCTTCTCCCTCGATTTGAAACGTACTGCCGTTTTTCATGGTGAAACCGGCTTGCTTTCTTACAAAATTCATTCGCCCACTTTTTCGTGCATTCGCTGCCTGTGTGACTTAAATTAGTCGGATCGGTGCGATGGATGTGCGGCTTTTGTCAGAACCTCCCGTACCGAAAGTCATATACACCTTGTTGAAATATGCCCGAAAACCGCGCATGAACTAGTGGAAGCTTCCACACATACCCCTTCAAGAGCCGTCCGTAAGGATGGCAAGAAGATCCTGTACCGGCTGTTGCTGACCGGTGTGGGAGTGGTGTATGCCTTGGTGTTCGTGCTCGATTACATCCTGCAACTCCACTTTACGTTTTTCCTGCTGATCAGTCTGTTCGTTTTCGTGCTGCTGATCCTGCTGTACGTCTGGATACGCGTGGCGGGAAAAGAACTGCCGCCCGAAGATGAGGAAGTGCCGATTGTCGTTCCGCGCCCGGGAGTCACCTCGGCAGAATGGCCGGAAGCCGTTTTCCGGGTGAACGCCAGAACCGGTCTTATCATTGACGCTAATCCTGCCGCCGTGAACATGATGGGTGTGCCTTCAGTA
>JBJOMA010000127.1:0-10319 GCA_046052625.1 Bacteroidota bacterium | reverse complement strand
CAAGGTCGATTTCATCGACCTACAGCGCACTTTCACACAGCCCACTGAGGCGTTACGGTACTTGAAGAAATTTCCGGTAGACTTGATCTTTGCGGATATCCGTATGCCTTCCATGTCCGGTATCGAGCTGATAAAATCCATTCCTCAGCAGGTGATGGTGATATTCACCACCGCTTATAAGGAATTCGCTGTTGAGAGCTATGAGCTGCAGGCGATCGACTACCTCTTGAAGCCTTTTGATCAATCCCGCTTCCTCCAGGCGGTCAACCGCGCCAAGGATTTTTTCGACTTCCAGCAAAACAAAGGCGGGGATGCAGAAAATGAGAAATGCATCTTCATCCGTGCGGACTACAGTCTTATAAAAGTTAATCTGCAGGAGATATCCTATATCGAGGGACTCGGCGATTATCTGAAGATCCATCTGCCGGAAAAGAAGCCGATCGTCGTCAGGATGACGATGAAAAACATGCTTGACAAACTGCCCGCATCGGATTTCATCCGTGTCCATCGTTCATTCATCATCCCATTTGCCAAAGTCGAATCAGTACGGAACAAGACCATTAAGGTGATGGGAGTGACGATTCCGATCGGCGCTTCATTCGAAGAGGCGTTCATGGACCGGATGGCGAACCGTTAAACCTTGATTACTTTTGATCGTCTTTTCCGGAACAGTGCCGGCCGAAGTGCCGTCTTAATTATCATCTCCTAAATCATCATGCGTAAATCAATAATTCTGGTAGTAGCTGTATTTTTCGGTTTCATAGCCCGGGCTCAGGATACCTTCTATGATATGGATAGCGTTCAAACCATCGAGATCTATTTCAGTTATCCGAACTGGGACGATACCTTGGATGCTCACGTTGCATCAGAAACCTATGTCGCAGCCAACCTGGTGGTGATCAACGGCGTCAGTTATACCGACGTGGGCGTGAAATACAAAGGCAACAGCTCCTACAGCCCGACGCGCACCAAAAACCCGCTGCACCTCAAACTAGATTATTCAGTAAAGCAGGATTATCAGGGTTACGAGGACATCAAGCTGGGGAATGGATTCAGCGATCCAACCATGATCCGGGAGGTTTCTTCCTACGCCGTACTCAGGAATTATATGGACGGCCCCCGCTGTAATTATGCCAAAGTATTCATTAACGGCTCTTACTGGGGACTCTATACGAATTCAGAAGACATCAGTAATAATTTCAACGAGAAGCACTACTATTCCTCCTGCGGGACCTTTTTCAAATGCAACCCGCAGAACGCAGGACCGGGAACCAGCGGCAGCAGTCTGCTCTATGTATCCTCTAATCCTTCACAATACTACAACAACTATGAATTGCAGTCCGCTACCGGCTGGCAAGACCTGATAAACCTGTGTGACACGCTGAACAATCATCCCGCCGACCTTCCTTCCATCATGGATATCGACCGCGTGCTCTGGATGCTGGCATTCAACAATGTACTCGTCAACCTAGACAGTTATTCAGGCGCATTCCGCCAGAATTACTACCTGTACCGTGACCATGCCAGTCAATGGATTCCGACGGTATGGGATCTGAATATGAGTTACGGCGGATTCGTCATGACGGGGCAGACGGCATTGACGTTGTCCGGCATGCAGACACTTTCTCCCGATCTTCACGTGACGGATGCGAACTGGCCGCTCATAAGCAAAGTCCTTTCCAATGCCCGATTCAAGCGTATGTATTATGCTCATATGCGTACCTTGAACAATGAGAACTTCCTTAACCAGGATTATAAGGTGCTGATCGGACAGTTGCGTGCAAGGATCGATACATTGGTGCAGACCGATCCGCATTTCCTTTTCACCTACACCCAATACCAGAATGCCTTGACGACAGCGACCGGAACCGGAATGGGCTCTGCTCCGGTCTACGGGCTGATGGATACTCGTGCGACGTACTTGTCTACGAATGCAGCATTGAGTGCCACCGCTCCGACGATCACCAATGTACTGACTGTGCCCGCCGCCCCTGCTTATTATGATCCCGTAACCATTACCGCTACGGTTACCAACATCGCGAGTGGAAATGTGTTTCTCGGGTATCGTGATGAGAAGTCAGACCGGTTCAACCTAACAAGCATGTATGACGACGGCATGCACGGGGACAGCGCATCCGGCGACGGCATCTATGGCGCCTCCTTGTATGCGTCCTCTCTTAAAATACAGTATTACATCTACGCGGAGAACGCTGCAGCCGGTATATTCAGCCCTGAGCGTGCCGAACATGAGTTCTACACGCTTTTTCCAACAATCACTATGGCTGCTCCCGGAGATATCGTACTGAATGAGGTAATGGCATCCAATGCATCCATCGTCCTTAACGAGGAGTGTAAATACAAGGATTGGATAGAAATCTTCAACAGATCCACCCAATCCCTCGGGCTGGGTGATTTATACTTGAGTGATGACACCGCCGACCTCTTGAAGTGGGGATTTCCTCGGTCTTCGTTCATTCAGCCCGGCGAACACCTGTTGATTTGGGCGGATGATCTCGACAATACTCTTCTGGATCTTCATACCAATTTCAATCTCAGTGCGCTCGGAGATGCGATCTATCTCAGTGACAGTCTTGGAACAATCCTCGACAGCATCACATTCGGACCCCAGGTCACTGATGTTTCCTTGGCACGTTGTCCTGACGGCAGCGGTCTTTTCTCCCAAGCTGCTGTACCCACTCCAAGGGCCGTGAATTCCTGTTCTTCATCCGGTATAGGTGGATATGATGCGGATGCGCTTTTCCGCCTTTTTCCGAATCCCGCGCATGCGACAGTCACTGTTTCTTCCAGGACCGCTTTTCATCACATAACAGTTATCGACTTCACTGGAAAGGAAGTATTCCGATCGGCTACTGCCGGGAACGGGGAATATCGTTTGGATCTCTCCGGATTCGTTTCGGGCATGTATTCGGTGCGGGTGGACGACCGCCTTCCTCAGAAGCTTGTCGTCCTGAACTGATACGTCCTCCTTCCGCTTCGTGTAGTATTAACGCTTATTTTTGTGTTATGCGAAGGGTGGAGTTCCGTGACCTCGGTTTGATCGATTATCGCTCAGCATGGGATGAGCAGGAGCGCCTGTTCCGTGAAGTAACAGACCGTAAACTCCGTAACCGTGATGTTGCAGAATCTGAACGCACTGAACAGCACCACCATCTGTTGTTCTGTGAACATCCGCATGTCTACACGCTGGGAAGGACCGGTCAGGAGAAAAATCTTTTGTTGGACGAAGACCGTCTGGCGGATATCGGAGCGACTTACTATAGGAATAATCGGGGAGGAGATATCACGTACCATGGTCCCGGACAGCTTGTGGGTTATCCGATATTGGATCTGGACTGCTTTTTCACCGATATCCATAAGTACATGCGCTATCTGGAAGAGGCTGTGATAAGGACCTTACAGGAGTTCGGCATCACTGCCGACCGGTATCCCGGATTCACGGGCGTCTGGCTGGAGCCCTCTGATCCGCTTAAAGCCCGTAAAATCTGCGCGATGGGCGTTCGCTGCTCACGGTGGGTGACGATGCATGGTTTCGCCTTCAATGTGCATCCGGACCTTTCCTATTTCGGCAACATAATTCCGTGCGGCATCGGCGACAAATCTGTCACTTCGATGGAACGGGAACTGGGATTTCGTCCTGATATAGAATCCGTCAAACAGCGCTTGAGAAGCCATCTTGCAGAACTCTTCGAAATGCAATTGGTCATTGCCTGAACCTCTGCCTGAAGGAAATATCTATCTTTGTATATAATGCTGAAAGACATCCAACGTCCGGACGTAGAGAATCTTGCGCTTGCCGTAGTCATGGACCGGGATCAAGACACCGGCGAACAAGTTTGGTCGGTTTATCTCTTGAATTTATACGAAGAAGACATTACAGGAGTCTTGGTAGCCTCTAAGGGGTATGGCGAACTAAACGGAGAACCGGTCAAGACATCGATACTGCGCCACCTTTTCGACCGGGTTCCGGCCCTGGATTATGTGAAGATCGAACCCATCATGCCGCAGCTGTTCGGCTTGAGCAACGAATACTGGGTGAGTTTTTATATCGGCAAACAGATCTTCGACAAAAAATATGTCTTCCTGCCGGAAAGCATCACCCGGGAGAATTTCACCACCATCCCTTTCATCGGGAAACCGGGTGTCATGATACGTTGAGAAAGGATTCAGCGGCAAGCGGTGCTGTTCCGGTAGAAGTCGACACTGACATTTTAAATGGAATATATCAGACATCTATCGCGTGATCCGGTAATGCGTAAGATCATCCGGGATACGGGACCTGTACGCGTATCAAGGCGTCCGGATGTCTGCTTATATTTATGTAAGTCGATCGTATCACAACAGCTTTCCACGAAGGTTGCCGCAGTGATAGAACGTCGCTTGTCGGACCTGCTTCCTCCTGGAGCTTCTACTGCCGAGGCAATCTTGTCGATCCCTGATCAGAAGCTTCGAAGCATCGGTTTATCGGCAGCCAAATCCTCCTATCTGCACAACGTAGCGCGCTTTTTCAGTGAATTAACAATCACTGATGCTACTTTTCGAAACATGGAGGACGAATCCGTCATCGAATTGTTGACTGGCATCAAAGGGGTTGGTCGTTGGACGGCTGAAATGACGTTGCTCTTTTCCCTTGGACGAAAAGACGTTTTCTCAACCGGCGATTATGGGATCCAGCAGTCTTTTGCGTCAGCTTACCGGTTGCCTGCTACTGACCGAAAACGACTGGTTGCCTCGATGGAGGAATTGTCAAAGGCCTGGTCGCCCTACAGAAGTTATGCCTGCCTGCACTTATGGCGATATCGGGACCTTGGTTCCTGAATTCTGCCCGGGTTCAACTGCTGAAAACTCTGGGATGCGTTCCTGCCGATACGAGGCGGTTGAAACGTATTTTTATACCATGTCCGCATTGCTTCGAGTAGAGAACCTGTCTGTGGCTTTTTCGTCCGAAGACGGTTTGCGTCCTGCCGTACGTGAAATATCCTTTGAACTCAACCAAGGGGAAACCTTAGGTATCGTAGGTGAGTCTGGCTCGGGTAAATCCGTCACCTCGCTGTCCGTCATGCGTCTGTTGCCCGCCAATGGGAAGGTCACTTCCGGACGTATACTGTTCTCCGGAAAAGATGACAAAGAAGCGGATCTGTTGTCGTTGGATCCTGAAGCGATGCGCTTGCGTCGCGGAAAGGAATTGGCTATGATTTTCCAGGAACCGATGACTTCCCTGAATCCGGTTTTATCCTGCGGCTTCCAGGTCGCAGAAGCCTTGCGGCTGCACAAAGGATTGACCAAGCAGGAAGCACGTTTGAAAGCCATTGAACTGTTCGGGCAAGTGAAGCTTCCCAACCCCGAGCGAGTGTATGATGCATATCCACATGAGATCAGCGGCGGGCAGAAACAACGCGTCATGATCGCCATGGCGATCAGTTGTGATCCTTCCGTCCTTATCGCCGACGAACCAACGACAGCCTTGGATGTCACGGTTCAGAAGACCATCTTACAGTTGCTTCGTACGTTGCAACAGGAGCGCAATATGGGAATGGTGTTCATCACGCATGACCTTGGCGTAATCGCTGAAATCGCCGACCGCGTGGTAGTCATGTACAAAGGCGCAGTAGTCGAGCAGGGAAGTGTAAAAGATATTTTCCGTTCACCCCGGCATCCGTATACGAAAAGCCTGCTGGCTTGCCGTCCTCCGCTGGACCGGCGTCTTCGCAGACTTCCGGTGGTCAGCGATTTTCTTCAAGAGACGGCTGAAGGAATATTTTCCGAGCAACCTTCCGTCCTTACGGAAAAAATCCTGACAGAAGCGGTCTCTAAGGAAGAAAGAAAGACAGCACACGGGTCGCTTTACAGCCAATCACCCGTACTCGAAGTTAAAGGGCTCTGCACCTGGTTTCCTGTTCGGAAAGGGTTGTTCGGTAAAGTGAGCGAATACATCCGTGCGGTAGATGATGTTTCCTTTAACGTCTATCCCGGAGAAACGTTGGGACTGGTCGGGGAATCCGGTTGTGGAAAAACGACTTTAGGCAGGACGATTTTACGTTTGACTGAACCTACTGCCGGACAAGTCCGTTTCATGGGAAAAGATTTCGCAGCCTTGCGAGGCCGGGAGTTGCGAAGTGTACGAAAGGACATCCAGATTGTTTTTCAGGATCCGTATTCCTCACTTAATCCCCGCATGACCATCGGCGAAGCGATCCTGGAACCGATGAAAGTGCACGGACTATTCGGTTCGGACAAATTCCGTAAAGAGAAGGTGATCGAGTTGTTGGAGCGGGTGTCTATTCGAGCCGATCAGTTCAATCGGTATCCGCATGAGTTTTCGGGCGGGCAGCGGCAGCGTATCTGTATAGCCCGTGCATTAGCGCTTCAGCCGAAATTTGTGATCTGCGATGAATCCGTTTCGGCTCTTGATGTTTCCGTTCAGGCACAAGTGTTGAACTTGTTGAATGAACTGAAGAAGGAATTCGGGTTGACGTATATCTTCATCTCACATGATCTTTCCGTCGTGAAGTATATGAGCGACCGTATGATCGTGATGAATAAAGGAAAGATCGAAGAAGAAGGGGATCCGGATGTCATTTATTCAGATCCGCGCTCGTCGTATACGAAGGCGTTGATCGAAGCCATACCAGCCTCACGCCCGAAGGCACTCAACGGCTGAAGGGAAATATCAGCGGGAAAACAGGTTGTACTTCAGGATGCAATAGATAGCGCGGAAGCCGTCTTTCCAACCTATCTTCTTGCCTTCAGCATAGGTTCTTCCATAGTAAGAGATGCCCACCTCGTAGATGCGTATGCCCGGTATGCGGGCAATCTTGGCAGTGACTTCCGGCTCAAACCCGAACCGCCGTTCTTTGAGCTTCACCTGCTTGATGATGTCCGACCGGAACATCTTGTAACAAGTCTCCATGTCCGTCAGATTCAGGTTAGTGAATGCGTTCGAAAGCATCGTCAGGAACTTGTTGCCGATCGAATGCCAAAAGAAAAGGATACGATGCGGCTTGCCTCCCATGAAACGGGAGCCGTAGACCACATCCGCGAAGCCGTTGAGGACCGGCTTCAACAATACGTTGTATTCTTCCGGATCGTATTCAAGGTCCGCATCCTGTATGATGAGGTAATCGCCCGTCGCTAATTCAATGCCTTTATGAATGGCAGCACCCTTCCCCATATTGACGGGTTGGTCGAACAGCCGTATTCCGGACTCCGGATGCCTGGCAGCATATTCACGGAGGATCTCCGCAGTATTATCCTTGGAGCAGTCGTTCACCACAACGATCTCTTTCGAGATCCCGTCTTTCAATACCACTTCCCGTACCTTGTCCAGAATAAGGTGGATGGTAGGTGCTTCGTTGTAGGCGGGTATGATGATGGATAACTTCCGAATGGTGTGCATAGTCATAGCCTCTAAATTCTCTTCATGCAAACGAGAGGTAGTATATTTGTACGCATCAATTTCCCATGAGGTTCAATCATTTTTCCGCGTTTTTTCTCATTTTAGGCCTATCGGCGTGTTCCGAAGCCCCGCAGGTTCCTGAACTGACCTTTTCTACCGATTTTGAATCGGAGGCCGGCTGGCTGAATGATGACCGTCTGAAAAAGTCCGATGACGCGCATTCCGGCCGGTGGTATGCAGCGTCCGGAGAGTTCCTGCCGTTCACGCCGTCTTTCAAAATGAAAGCGCGCGCCATCAGTCGTCGGCCGTTGCGCCGTGTCGAATTCATCGGATGGGTGAGGAGCGGAACGGTTCCTTCGCGTGCACAACTGGTGCTGAGTGCAGAAGCGGATACGACATCGATTTACTATGCCGCAAAACCGTTGGAAGGATTTCTGAAAGAGGCGGGAAAGTGGACGGAGATAAAGACCGTTTTTGAAATACCCAACGGAAGTTTCGGTCCGGATAACACGGTGAACATTTATATATGGTCGCCTGACCGCACGGTGGTCGGATTGGACGATGTCACCCTTCGGTTCAGTAATTGAAAAGATCAATCGATCACCATCTCCGGTATTTCACCCTCAATGATGAGTTTACCGGCCGTCGCTTTGCGTATGTCCTCGACGGATATTCCGGGCGCCCGTTCCAGTAACTTGAAACCGCCTTCCGGGAGCACGTCCAGTACAGCGAGTTCTGTCACGATTTTCTTGACACACTGTTTTCCGGTCAGCGGCAGCGTGCATGCGGGAAGGAGCTTTGATTCTCCCGCCTTGTTGACGTGCTGCATGGCGACGATGATGTTCTTGGCGGCAGCGACGAGGTCCATGGCTCCGCCCATCCCCTTGACCATTTTTCCGGGAATCTTCCAGTTGGCGATATCTCCGTTTTCACTGACTTCCATCGCGCCGAGGATTGTTAGATCTACCTTTCCGGCGCGGATCATCCCGAAGCTCATGGCTGAATCGAAAAAAGCCGAGCCGGGAAGGGTAGTGATCGTCTGTTTGCCGGCGTTGATCAGGTCGGGGTCTTCTTCCCCTTCGAACGGGAACGGTCCGATGCCCAACAGTCCGTTTTCAGACTGCAACACTACGTTCATTCCTGCGGGAATATAATTAGCGACAAGCGTCGGGATACCGATGCCGAGATTGACATAATAACCGTCTTTCACTTCGCGGGCGATACGTTTTGCGATACCGACTTTATCAAGCATGGCGAATGTTCAAATTAGATTGTAGTAGAAAAATCACTTCTTACGGACGGTACGTTGTTCGATCCGTTTTTCATACTGCGTTCCCTGGAAGATGCGATGGATGAAAATGCCTGGCGTATGGATATGATCCGGATCCAATGTTCCTGCAGGAACCAGCTCTTCCACTTCGGCGACGGTCACCTTACCGGCCATGGCCATCAACGGATTGAAGTTGCGTGCTGTTTCATGGAAAATCAGATTCCCATGCGTGTCGCCCTTCCAGGCTTTCACGATTGCGAAGGGTGCATCGAATGCATATTCCAAGAGGTATTCCTTACCGTTGAAAACACGCACCTCTTTGCCTTCAGCTACTTCCGTACCGACACCTGCAGGCGTAAAGACCGCCGGCATTCCGTAGCCCGCAGCCAGACAACGAGTTGCAAGTGTTCCCTGCGGAATAAGATCCACTTCAAGCTCTCCGGAAAGCATCTGCCGCTCGAATTCCGCATTCTCGCCTACGTAGGAGGAGATCATTTTTTTAATCTGCTTGTTCTGTAATAACAGCCCAAGTCCGAAATCGTCAACGCCGGCGTTGTTGGATATACAGGTCAGTCCCTTAATGCCTTTCCGTACCAAGGCGGCGATACAGTTCTCAGGAATGCCGCACAGTCCAAAACCGCCGACCATGATGGTCATGCCGTCAACGATTCCGTCGATGGCGGCATCCGCATTGGCTACTACTTTGTTCATTGTAAGTCTGATGGAAAAAAACTGTAACAAAGGTAGTAAAAAGGACAGCCGTTCCCGATCAGAAATCCCGGTCGTCGTTCCCTGATCCGGCCTGTGATTCCTGCCGGTACTTCGAGCAGTCCAGCTCTACATGCAACGGTTCGGTCGGTTTTTCAAAATCACCTGTTGAAATCGAGATGGTCTTGTCGGCGTACACCTTTTGCATGAACAAGGCCCAGATGGGCATGGCCATACGCGCTCCTTGTCCGAGCTCTATTGACCGGAAGTGTACGGCACGGTCTTCGCAACCCACCCAGCCGCCGGCAGCCAGATCCGGCGTGATGCCGATGAACCACCCGTCGCTTTGGTTCTGGGTGGTACCGGTCTTTCCGGCAATCGGGTACTGCAGCTTGTATTGTCCTCGCAGACGCGCACCGGTACCGAACTGCACGACGCCCTGCATCAGGTTGCTCATCAGGAAGGCAGTCTCTTCATTGATAGCTTCCACCTTGCGCGGAACGAACTCCTGAAGGACGTTTCCGTTCTTGTCTTCGATACGCGTGATGTATTGCGGCTGTGTCCAGACGCCTTTGTTTGCAAAGGTGGAATAGGCTCCGACCATTTCATAAACAGAAACATCCGGAGTGCCGAGACAGATAGCCGGAACGGCATCGATGTCCGCTTCCACACCCATCTTCCGGCAGATCTCGATCATCGCTTGCGGACCGAATTGTTTCATCAGGTAGGCCGACACCGTGTTCATGGACTCCGCCAAGGCCTCTTTCAAGGTCACCATGCCTCCGTATTCCCTGTCGGAATTTTCCGGCGACCATATCTCGCCGGTTTCGGTTTGGAAGGTCACTTTCACATTGGGCACGCGGTAACACGGCGAGTAGCCTTCCTGCATGGCCAAGGTATAGAGAAAGGGTTTGAACGTGGACCCTA
>JBJOMA010000126.1:0-4901 GCA_046052625.1 Bacteroidota bacterium | reverse complement strand
CTGAGTTGGTCGTAAGCATCCCGAACTGGGTGGATAATTGGTAGCTTCCGGCCATGTATACGTTTCCGGCCGCATCGATGGCGAGGTCTTCTGCATAATCATTGCTTGCTCCTCCGCCGGTCCGGACCCATTGGACGGTTCCCAGGGAGTCGTACTTGGCCAGGAAGATCTGTGAATAGGAGGGGTTGGGATTCGTGATGCTCAGGCCGCCAAAGGTGGCATTCGTCGTGAAGAAACCGGCGACATAGACATTGCCCGCAGCATCGACTGCTACGCAGGTGGCATTGTCCATGCCGGTACCGCCGCCTGAGGCAGTCCAGACGATGTTTCCTTGCGTATCATATTTTATAATCAGCGCGTCGTTCCCTCCGGCGGAGGTGCGGGTCGTACCTCCCAGTGTAACCGAAGTCTGGAAGTATCCTGCCACGAACACGTTGCCGTTTACATCCGTAGTGATACCGAATGCATTGCTGTTAGCCGTTGTGCCGCTGCATACGACATCGCGTGTCCAGTTCCAAGTAGGTGCTGTCTGCCCGTTGCTTTGGAAGTCAAACAGGCTCAGAAGTACAACGCATAGGAATTTTCGAATCATGGGTGGTCAGGTATCAAGCGAATAACACGAAGAAGTTGTCTTTCGGGTTTATGTATCGCACAATGAAAGTAGATCATCTGCCATACTGCAAGACAGTCCGGATTCAGGTGTAACAAAAACCAACAACCCGCTGATAACCTTTTGGAAATCAGCGGGTTGTTCAACTTGGTACCCGGGGTCGGGATCGAACCGACATGAGTTTGAGCTCACTGGTGTTTGAGACCAGCGCGTCTACCAATTCCGCCACCCGGGCAGTACTTAGTTGGCAGGGTCGCAAAGATAGCAATAACAGCGGAAACGCAACTCTGGACTTGACAGCTTTGCAATCGGATGCTATGTGAGCGCCGTTCACCTTTTGTGGATTCCTTTCCTAAATTGCGCCATCAATCAGGCAAGATGACCGCCCGCTATCGCATTGAACTGGGATTTCGCGGAGGGATCTATATCAGTCGACTGAATGATCCTTGTTCCTGTAATGCCGCAGTCGGTTAGACCATAGACTATTTCCTTCCCTACAACACAATATGAAAAAAAGCCTTCTTTTCCTGTTAGCTGCGTTGTTTTCCATAGCGGCATGTGCACAGCATAATTTCATCAGCGTGGACCCCGTGCTGCCTCTTTTCGGCACCGCTGAAGCTCATTATGAACGGGCGGTACTTTCCCGTGGCAGCTTGGTGATGGGAATTGGCAACAAGTTCAACTCAGGTATTCTGGAGATTTCAGGTTTCAATACCAATCAACTGCAAACAAACGACCTTTCCTTCCACGGGATCCGGTTGCTTCCGGAAGCCAGGTACTATCTCAGTCATGATGATCAAGGACTCACCGGCTTATACATCGGACTATACTATAAATACCAAACCAACAAGAGCGAGATCTCCGGCTTTTACTCACCGGATTCAGGAGGGGCTGCCTACGTGGCCCTCGATCTTTCCGTGCGCACCCACGGTTTCGGTGCCGAGATCGGTTATAAGTTATTCGTATATCGTAAACTCTGTTTGGATTTCATCATCTCCGGCCTGGGACTGGCATATAGTTCCATGTACATCGAGGAGCGTACGGATGTTTCGGAGGAATGCTTTTCTGAACTGTCGAAGGAAATCAAGCAGGCTTTCTTGCTAAAGGGAATCACACCGGACTTGCTGGTCACTCAACAATCCTTGAAAAGTAATTTCACATTACCCTCCTTGCGCTACGGCTTGAAAATAGGCATTGGCTTCTGAGAAGCGCTTGTTCGGCGGACTACCGCTGTTGTTCCCAGCGAACGCTGACCACGACCTCGTTGCGTCGGTTCACGAGCTGGAACGGAGGATTGTAGCCCAAGTACCGGACAGGTGAAACGACCGGAATACCCTTGGCCTTGAGCAGGCGTAACAGCTCTTCGGATTTTTCACGGATTACGTTTTCTGAAGCGAATCCGCCGAAGCGTAACGCGGCTACGGTGTCAGCGGGCATTTTAGAAATCACGATGCTGTTGTCGTTCGGCTTAGGCAACTGTTCCATCTCCATCGCCGACGGCATCACGAAGCTCATCCTGGAGCCGGTCTCCGATTGCTCCATGTGAACCGGAGCGGTCATCGCAATGCTCTTGCCTTCCTGGTTTCCGCCGAAGATGTATCCGGCCAGCCTTCGGAAGTTTCCATTTGCATGGCCGCGCCATGACGTGTCAGTATCAACGACACTGGCACCAATGGCCTCGGGATAGAAGCGGATTTCAAATTCTTCTTCGTTGTGCAGAACAGTGTAACGTTGTTGTTCCGTTCCGTCCGTAGAGCGGGCGATCATGATTTGAGCGATTAGGAGAAGCACTACGAGCACTGCAACTCCGATGAGAAAGTATTTCATATCTGATTAACAAAGGAGTACACCGGAAAGTTCATTGCCTGACCGTTATAGTTGTTTTCAACCCAATTCCAATCAATCGGTGCCTCCTTAGCGCGGATTTTCGGGTCAGCTATCATTTATTTAGATCACTTCGATACCGGTGATTCATCGTATATCACATGATAATTCTGCAATTGATTTATCGACCTGAGCGGACCGGACTGTCGATTCCCGTGTCATTGATCAAAACCGATTGTACAGTCTTGAATACCGGAACGAAATATCTCCCCGACGCCTATTATCCGCTCCAAACGCTGCACTAGTTTCCGATAGATATATCCAATGAATTCACGTTGTTTAGTGTTAAAAGCACCTGACGGATTCTTCGTGTGATACCTTTCTTATCTTCGGTATCGATATCGACCAGACGGAAAGGTTAAATTCAACGCACCTGTGCCATTCATCTTGTCTTCCGGAGATATCCTAAAATTCGATAAACGCAAAACCGTCCGACATGAGCAGTGAGAACATCACCACGACCGCCGACAATGCAGGATTACTCAGTGAAGACCTTGCGCCGATAGCGCCGGAGAACCGCAGTTGGGGCACTTGGAATTACGCTGCCCTGTGGATCAGCATGAGCATGTGCATCCCCACCTACATGCTCGCGAGTTCGCTGATCGAAGGCGGTATGAACTGGTGGCAGTCCGTCCTCACGATTTTTCTTGGAAACACGATCGTATTGATACCGATGGTGCTGAACGGACACGCCGGTGCTAAGTACGGCATCCCGTTCCCCGTGTTCGCGAGGGCCAGTTTCGGAGTGAAGGGCGCGAACATCCCTGCCATACTCCGTGCCATCGTGGCGTGTGGTTGGTTTGGCATTCAGACTTGGATCGGAGGTTCCGCCATTTATCTGATGTTGAAAAACTGGTTTCCCGGTTTTGATACGCTGCCGCAAGTGCTGCCGGATTCACTCGGCCTCAAGACAGGACCCGCCATCGCCTTTCTACTTTTCTGGCTACTCAACATGTACATTGTGAAGAAAGGAGTCGACAGCATCCGTAAACTGCTTGTCTTCAAGGCGTACTTCCTTCCCTTGGCGGCCTTTTCACTTTTCTTCTGGGCCGTTTCCAATGCGGACGGTCTCGGACCGATCCTTTCGCAATCCTCCAAATTCACTACCAGTGGCGACTTCTGGAATTTTTTCTTCCCTGCTCTTACCGGCATGGTAGGATATTGGGCGACCCTCTCGCTTAACATCCCTGATTTCACCCGTTATTCCCGATCCCAGCAGGCACAGATACGGGGACAAGCTCTAGGCCTTCCTCCGTCCATGACCATTTTCTCCTTCATCGGGGTTGTCGTCACTTCCGCCACCGTGATCATTTACGGTGAAATGATCTGGGACCCGTTGGTCATTGCCGAACGGTTCGATACCAAATTGCTGGTGAGTCTGGCCATGATCGCTGTTGCAGTTTCCACCTTGGCAACCAATATCGCAGCCAATATCGTAAGTCCTGCCAATGATTTCATGAACCTTTATCCTTCCAAGATCGATTTCCGAATCGGCGGATACATTACCGGCATCATCGGTATCCTCATCATGCCTTGGAAGCTCATCGCTGATCCGAACGGATACATCTTCACCTGGCTGATCGCCTACTCCAGTCTGCTGGGACCCATCGGAGGGATCATGATCACGGAATATTATTTCATCCGCAAGAAAGAGCTGGTGGTGAAAGACCTCTACAGCTTATCCGGCATCTATACGTATAAGAAAGGGTTCAACCACATAGCGATCATCGCGATGCTGCTTGGCATCCTGCCCAATGTGCCGGGTTTCTTCATCACGATTCATGTACTCCCTAAAGACGCCCTGCCCGAATGGATCGGCCATCTCTATAACTACGCATGGTTCGTCGGATTTTTCGTGTCTGCTGTCAGTTATCTTCTGCTGTCTTCGGGGATAAAAAGTACAAATCAGGAAAAAGCGTGATAAGCAGCCGTTGAAGGGCCGAGGACCGTTTTGCACCGTCTTCAGCACATACTACTTTCAACACATGCGGTTCACAACTTGCATCCGATGCCACTGTCCTGCTTGCATTAAGAGGTACTTTTAATAGCTTTAATCTGACCAATGCATTCGATTCTTATCAAGAACGGAAGAGTCGTCACCGCTTCCGAAGACCAGGTAGCTGACGTATACATCGAAGGGGAGAAGATCGTCGCTGTCGGAAAGAACCTTCCGCATGCGGCGAAGACGGTCCTTGATGCCTCCGGTAAACTCGTGTTCCCGGGTGGCATTGATCCACATGTCCATCTCGATATGCCGTTCATGGGTACGTACTCGAGCGACAATTACGAGAACGGCACCAGGGCTGCACTGCACGGCGGCACGACGACGGTGATCGATTTCATCCTTCAGACGCAAGGTAAATCACTTCACGATGCTTTGTCCTCCTGGAAGGGACGGTCCGACGGG